>NZ_FMUD01000011.1:0-144493 GCF_900100825.1 Agrobacterium sp. DSM 25558
GTTATCCGGCAAGGTTTCCCCTTTGCCATCCGGGACACGCCAGCCATGGCAAGAAGATCGCTGGCGGACACAAACCGCCGAACGGGGCGCTGTGAGGTGCCATATCTAAACTACCCAACGAGGCAGCTTGCAGCGCCCCGTCCGATATACCATGGCCGAGAATGGTTATGGGACACTGAGAACAGATCAAGCCACGGGCAGATGCTGCCGCGTGAACGGCGAAGCTTGCGTAAGCGGTGGCCGGGATTTTTGATAGGATTGGGATTAGTGATGGCAGGTGTGGCTGAAGGCAATTGTTTTGCCTCAGGCAACGGTAGATGCCGACCGCAACGGTAGATGCCGACCGCAACGGCAGCAACCCTCATCCTGAGGCGCGGAGGCGAAGCCGCAGCCTCGAAGGACGGGGGTTGCGAGCTTGGGGCAGAGTGCGCGGCCGGATGCTTCGAGGCTTTGTCCTTCGGTCAAAGCACCTCAGCATGAGGACGGAGGGTGTGGTTGGCCGAAATGCTCAGCATACAGCATGAGGACAGAGCATGCCGCAGCAGGGTTACCTCTCCCCCTGTGGGAGAGGAAGAAAAATCATGATCTTAGCTTTAGCTAAGTCATAGATTTTTCAGGTGAGGGGTTTGCTGCTTGCGCCGAGTGGAAACCCCTCACTTGCGATTTCTAACACTTAGCTGAAGCTAAATGTTGAAATCGCTTTCTCTCCCACAAGGGGAGAGATAACCCAGCCGTGCCCGCCCCAGCCGATCTCCCCACCTGTGGGGGAGATGCCGGCAGGCAGAGGGGGGCGAGCTTGCTCCGGCGCTCAACGCATTGCCAAACGCAACACCTCACCAAACACTGGTAATTCCCCATCATTTCCGCCATATAGAGGCAACTGCGCAGCCATGCTGCGCGATTACCCCCAACAGGTTTAGGATCATGTCTGATACGGTCGAATTTGCGAAGATGAACGGGCTTGGTAACAAGATCCTTGTTGTAGATATGCGCGGCCGCAAGGATATGGTCACACCGCAGGCGGCCATCGCACTGAATGCCGATGCGGAAACCGCTTTCGACCAGATCATGGCCATCCACGATCCGCGCGCACAGGGCACGGATGCCTATATCGACATCCTCAATTGCGATGGCACCAAGGCGCAAGCCTGTGGCAATGGCACCCGTTGCGTCGTACAGGCACTGGCATCCGAGACAGGCAAGAAGACCTTCACCTTCCAGACCGTTGCGGGCATTTTGAACGCCAGCGAGCATGAAGACGGCACGATTTCCGTCGATATGGGCATGCCCCGCTTTAGCTGGAACGACATTCCACTGGCCGAAGAATTCCACGATACCAGCCGCATCGAGCTTCAGATCGGGCCTATCGACAACCCCGTGCTGCATTCGCCAGCCGTCATGTCCATGGGCAATCCGCACGCGGTGTTCTGGGTGAACAGCGATCCGATGGAATTCGATCTGGAGCGCTTCGGCCCGCTGCTGGAAAACCATCCTATGTTTCCGGAAAAGGCCAATATCACGCTGGCACAGGTCATCTCCGACACCGCCTTGCGCACCCGCACCTTTGAGCGCGGCGCGGGGCTAACGCTGGCCTGCGGTTCTGCCGCCTGCGCCGCTGCCGTTTCCGCCGCCCGTACCGGGCGCACCGGCCGCACCGTTGAAATCGATGTGGCGTCCAGCCCTGTTCGCATTCCGCTCACCATCGAATGGCGTGAGGACAATCATGTGGTCATGACCGGCCCTGCAGAATGGGAATGGGCTGGCACAGTCGACCCCGTCACCGGCACTTGGGCTCACGATGCGGCCCAAGAAAAGGCGGCTTTATGAGTGGCGTCGAGGTCATAACCTTCGGCTGCCGCCTCAACACCTACGAATCGGAAGTGATGCGGGCGCAGGCTGAAAAGGCAGGGCTGAACAATGCCGTGCTGGTCAACACCTGCGCCGTCACCGGCGAAGCGGTGCGTCAGGCACGCTCCGCCATCCGCCGCGCCCGCCGGGAAAATCCGCATGCCCGCATCATCGTCACCGGCTGCGCCGCGCAGACGGAAAAAGAGACCTTTGCCGAGATGCCGGAAGTGGACGCCGTGCTGGGCAATGAGGAGAAGCTGACAAGCGCCTCCTACCGCGCTTTACCGGATTTTGGCGTATCGGCTGAAGAAAAATTGCGCGTCAACGATATCATGAGCATCAAGGCCACCGCGCCGCAGATGATCAAGCATATAGACGGGCATGTGCGCGCCTTCATTCAGGTGCAGAACGGCTGTGACCACCGCTGCACCTTCTGCATCATTCCCTATGGACGCGGCAACTCCCGCTCGGTTCCCATGGGTGCCGTAGTCGAACAGGCCCGCAAACTGACCGAAAACGGCTATTGCGAAATTGTACTGACGGGCGTGGATGCCACCAGCTATGGTGCAGACCTGCCAGGTGAGCCATCACTTGGTTATCTGGCCAAGACGCTGCTGAAGCAGGTGCCGGAGATTTTGCGGCTACGCCTCTCCTCCATCGACAGCATCGAAGCCGACAAGCACCTCATGGACCTGATCGCGGATGAGCCGCGCTTCATGCCGCATCTGCATCTGTCGCTCCAGCATGGCGATGACATGATCCTGAAACGCATGAAGCGCCGCCACATGCGCGCAGATGCCATTGCCTTCTGTCATCAGGTCAGGGCACTGCGGCCCGAAATCGCTTTCGGCGCGGATATGATCGCCGGCTTCCCGACTGAAACCGAAGACATGTTCGAAAATGCCGCAACGCTTGCGGAAGAATGCGGCATTTCCAACCTGCACGTCTTCCCTTACAGCCCGCGTCCCGGCACACCCGCTGCGCGCATGCCGCAACTGGACCGTGGGCTGATCAAGCAGCGGGCGGCCCGGCTTCGTGAGCGCGGCGAGATTTTGCGCCATGCGCATCTCGACCAGATGGTCGGCACCGAACAGACCGTTCTCGTTGAAAACAGAGGCTTTGCGCACACCAACAATTTCACACTCGTTGCAGCCCCCGATCTTGCCGCCCGCACACTTGCGCAGGTGCTGATTACCGGTCACAACGGGAAACACTTAGATATGCAATGTCTGGCTGCGCAGGCAGCCTGACGGAACAATACGGAACGATCATGGCCCTCGGCTTCATCAAAAAAGTCTTCTCCTTCGGCAAGGACAAGACCGAGACGGACAAGCCGGAAAGCGATGCCACCTTTGAAGAGGTTCTGATCGAGGCCGAGGAGCATACGCCTTTGGCGGAAGACCCCGTTTCCGATCTGGAAATGGAAACCGCAGGCGGCCCTGCCCCGGATACGGAAAGCGATACCGCGCCGCTGGAAGAAGACGCGCCGCTCCTCCCCGGCCCTGAAGAAGTTGGCGATATGGGCATCGTGCCGCTGTCCCTGTTGCAGGCGGAAGCCGAAGCGCAGGAACCCATGGATATCGATGCGCCGCTCGACACCGTGGCCATGGACGCATTGCTGGATGAGGCAGAAGCCGTCACCGCAAGCGAAACGGAGACGACCGAGGCTGCTCCTGCGCCCGTGCTGTCCGCTCTGCCGAAAGGCTTTTCATTGCCGAGCGAGCGTGTGGTCCTGGTTGAAGCTGAACCAGAACAGAAACTCTCCTGGTTCCAGCGCCTGCGCGCCGGACTGTCGCGCACCTCCATGCAACTCACCAGCCAGATTTCGGCGCTGTTCACCAAGCGCAAGCTGGATGAGGACACGCTGGATGAGCTGGAGGATCTGCTGATCCAGTCCGATCTTGGCCTTGAAACCGCCATGCGCATCACCGGCGCCTTGTCGTCGGAACGTTACGGCAAGGATGTCAGCGGCGAGGACGTGGCCCGCATCATGGCCGGTGAAATCACCAAGGTTCTGGCACCCGTGGCCAAGCCTCTGGAGCTTGATCTGTCGCACAAGCCGCATGTTATTCTCGTCGTCGGCGTCAACGGCACCGGCAAGACGACCACCATCGGCAAGCTCGCGGCAAAACTTTCCGGCTCCGGCCTCAAGGTCATGCTGGCCGCAGGAGATACATTCCGCGCCGCCGCCATCGAGCAGCTGAAGATTTGGGCCGACCGTACAGGATCGGAATTCATCGGCACCAAGCTGGGTGCCGATGCAGCCGGTCTCGCCTATGATGCGTTCGAGCAGGCACGCACCAAGAAGTGTGACGTGCTGATCATCGATACGGCTGGCCGCTTGCAGAACAAGACCGAGCTGATGGACGAGCTTGAAAAGATCGTGCGCGTGCTGGGTAAGCTCGATCCGGACGCACCGCACACGGTCTTGCAGACGCTGGATGCGACGACGGGCCAGAACGCTCTCAACCAGGTGGAAATTTTCCGCAATGTTGCAGGTGTGTCCGGCCTGATTATGACAAAATTGGATGGCACGGCCCGCGGCGGTATCCTCGTTGCTATCGCTGCCAAACACAAATTGCCGGTGTATTTCATCGGCGTCGGCGAAGGCGTTGACGATCTGGAGCCATTCGAGGCGGAAGATTTCGCCAAAGCGATTGCGGGAGTATGAGTATGGACGTGGAAAGCAATCAGCGCGAAAGCGAAAAAATGGTCCGCGAGATCAGCCCGCTGCTGAAATTCGTGCTGGAGCTTGGACCGCTGGTCGTGTTCTTCTTCGCCAATTCCCGTGGAGAGTGGCTGGCAAGCACCTTTCCCGTGCTGACGGAATTCGGTGGCCCGATCTTCATTGCCACCGGTCTGTTCATGATCGCCACGGCTCTTGCGCTCACCGTATCTTGGATTCTCACCCGCACCCTGCCGATGATGCCGCTGATCTCGGGTATCGTCGTCCTCGTTTTCGGTGCGCTGACGCTCTACCTGCAAAACGACACCTTCATCAAAATGAAGCCGACCATCGTCAACGCGCTGTTCGGCGTCATCCTGCTCGGTGGGCTGCTGTTCGGCCATTCGCTGCTGGGCTATGTCTTCAATTCCGCTTTCAAGCTGAATGAAGAGGGCTGGCGCAAGCTGACCTTTCGCTGGGGCTTCTTCTTCCTGTTCCTGGCGGTTTTGAACGAAGTCGTCTGGCGCGGATTTTCCACCGACACATGGGTCGCCTTCAAGGTCTGGGGCACGATGCCCATCACCATCCTCTTCACCATGGCGCAGATGCCGCTCATCATGCGCCATTCGGTTGAGCCTTTGACGAAAGACAAGAAATGACACCTGCGCAGATGCCCGGCTCCCGCCCCTCCTCCCATATCTGGTTTGGCGTGGCCGCAGGAATTCTGCTGTTGCAGATCGTCATTTTGTATTTCATGGGCCGCGTTCCCATCTGCGAATGCGGTTATGTGAAGCTGTTCGAACCGGGCGTGAATACGCCAGGCAATTCACAGCATCTGGCCGACTGGTACACGCCATCGCACATCATCCACGGCTTCCTGTTTTACGGACTGGCATGGCTGCTGTTTCGCAAACATTCGATCGGTTTCCGTCTGTCCTTCGCAGTCCTCATCGAGGCCGCCTGGGAACTTCTCGAAAACTCGCCCATCATCATCGACCGCTACCGCACCGCCACCATGGCGCTAGGCTACAGCGGTGACAGCATTTTGAATTCGGCCATGGACACCGTTTTCATGGTGCTGGGCTTCTTCTTCGCCGCGCGCGTGCCGATCTGGCTGACGATTGTGGTTGCCATTTTCTTAGAAATTTTCACTGGCTGGCTGATCCGAGATAATCTGACCTTGAATGTCGTGATGCTGGTAGCACCCATCGATGCCATCAAGGAATGGCAGAACGCGCTTCCAACACCCTGAACTTAATCGGCGGCGGCCTTTTCGATGGCCGGAATCATGTCCCGCTCATAGGTCGCGGCATCGATAGGTCCGACCTTTTTGTAGACGATGGTGCCGTCCTTACCGACCAGATAGGTCTCGGGGATGCCATAGACACCCCAGTCGATGGCCGCCTTGCCATTTGGATCAATGCCGATGGCGGCGTAGGGATTTCCGAGTTCGCCCAGAAACCGTAAGGCGTTGTCGGATTTGTCCTTGTAGTTGATGCCGACGATATTCAACCGCTCATCCTTGGCCAGTTCCTTCAACATCGGGTGCTCCTGCCGACACGGCACACACCAGGATGCAAAGACATTGACGAGGGTCAGCTTGCCCTTGATGGCAGCGTCATTAAGGGCTGGAACATTGGCACCCTCCAGCGGCGGCAACGACAAAGATGGGGCTTTGGTATTGATCAACGCCGATGGAATGGCACTGACATCGAGACCATTGACGTCCTGCTCATACAGCATTTTCGCGGCAATGGCGGCAAAGCCCGCAAAGGCCAGCAGCGGCAAAAGCGCCAGAATATAACGTGACTTCCCGCGCGAGGGGGCGGGAGCGCGCTCCGTGTCTTTCATCATGGTGTCGGTTGCTCCACCGAGGCAGTGCGGCTACGGCGGCGAATGCCGGAGGCTTCCAGTTCAGCCATTTCACGTTTGCGGGCACGCCCGTCCAAGGTGATCCAGCCAATCAGAATGGCAACGATAAGGCCGGTCAGACCATAGGACATGCCGATATAAAATGCGTGGCTCATGATTTTGCAGCCTCTCTACTCGCCATCCGCGCAGCCAGTCGGCGCTGGACGGATATGCGTCTGCGCCAGATTTCATTGCGCATGGCAGCAATATGCAGGGTGAAGAACAGCAATGTGAAGCCAACAGCCATGGTCAGCAGCGGCCACAGAAACTCGGATGCGATGGCCGGGCCGCTGAGCCGCAGAACGCTGGCAGGCTGGTGCAACGTATTCCACCACTCCACGGAAAACTTAATGATCGGGATGTTGACGAAACCGACAAGGATGAGCACCGCACTGACACGCGCTGCCTTGGACGGGTCGTCCATCGCTTTGTTGAAGGCGATGAGTCCGAGATACATCAGAAACAGGATGAAGACGGACGTCAACCGCGCATCCCACACCCACCACGTTCCCCACATGGGCTTGCCCCATAGGGAGCCGGTGACAAGCGCAATCAGCGTGAAGGCAGCACCGATGGGCGTCGCGGATTTATGCGCGACATCCGCCAGCGGGTGACGCCAGACCAGCGTACCGATCGCCGCCACTGCCATGACGGTATAACACATCATCGAAAGCCAGGCGGCGGGCACATGCACATACATGATGCGCACGGTATTGCCCTGCTGATAATCGCTATCGGTGGTGAAGGCCATGTAGAGGCCGGCAGCGAGACAGAGCGCTGAAAGCCCTGCCAGCCACGGCAATAGACGAGATGCCAATGCCAGAAACCGCGTCGGGTTGGCAAGGTCACTGAACTTGGTAATCGCAAGGCTCTTGTCGCTCATGGCGTCTTTCTACATTGGGACCGGGATGACGGCAATTGATCCTTATCAATCCATGGAACTGCGCAATGCCAAAGCAGCGAAGAACGGCCCCACGACCGATGAAAAAAGTGTGATCGCGATCAGAATCAGAAATGGCGGTATGAAAGGTGCGGGATCCTGAACGGCCGCATAGGAGGCGCTGACCCCGAAAATCAGCACCGGAATGCAAAGCGGCAACACGAGGATGGACACCAGCAAACCGCCGCGTGGCAAAGCCACAGCCACCGCCGCACCAACCGCGCCGATGAAGGTCAGCGCCGGTGAGCCGACCAGCAACGTCAGCATGACAGCACCAATGGCCACTTCGCTCATATTCATGAAGAGGCCGAGCAGCGGCGAGGCGATGACAAGCGGCAGGCTGGTGGCCGTCCAATGCGCCAGACATTTGACCAGTACGGTCAAAACGAGCGGATTTTCCTGCATGAGGATGAGATCGAGCGAGCCATCGTCGCGTTCCGCCTGAAACAGCCGATCTAGGCCAAGAAGGGCTGCCAGCAATGCGCCGATCCAGACGATGGCCGGGCCGATGCGCGACAGAAGATTAAGATCAGGGCCGACGCCGAAGGGAATGACGGCGACGACGGTCATGAAAAAGAGAACGCCGATGAGGGCACCGCCGCCAGCGCGGATGGAGAGTTTGAGGTCTCGGAGGAAGAGGGCGATCATGGGGTAGCTCTCTCGGGGTAGGTCAGATCGCACCGCGTGGATGAAGGATGGGTTCGGTGGGTGTGGCTACCCCCCTCTGTCCTGCCGGACATCTCCCCCACAAGGGGGGAGATCGACTCGCGGCGACCTTTCGGCAATCTAAAACCTTGAGATTTGAGTGAGGAGCGCGCGTCTTGCCGATCTCCCCACCTGTGGGGGAGATGCCCGGCAGGGCAGAGGGGGGTAGCGGCATATTCGACAATCACCATGCTGTCTCCACCCCAGCAAACCCCGTCATCCGCAATTCCTGCGCACCCTCCAGCCCAAGCGGCTGATGGGTCGCAGCAATCACGATGCCTCCATTTGCCAAATGCGCTTCCACCAACCCCGTAAACATCACATCCGCGCTCTCATCCAAAGCGGCAGTCGGTTCATCCAATATCCAGATCGGCCGCCACGCAACCAGCAGCTTGGCCATTGCGAATCGGCGTTGTTGACCTGCCGAGAGGTAGCCGAATGGCAAATGCATGATGCCAGCCAAACCGACAATTTCTGCGGCCTTCTCAATACCATCAGACGTGCCGCCACTGAAATCGCCCAGAAACTTCCTCCAGAAGTCGAGGTTTTCGAAAACGCTCAGTTCCTGTTTCATTGCATTTCGGTGGCCGAGATAATGGCTGGCCTCATAGGCGCGGGTGTCACTTTCTATCCCTTCGCCGGCTATCTTTACGGTTCCCGCTTCCGGCTGCAAAAGCCCCGCAACAACACGCAAAAGCGTCGACTTTCCTGACCCGTTCGGTCCCGTCAGCACCAGAGCCTGCCCGCCCGTTAACTTGAAGGAAACATTCATGAATATCAAATCTTCGCCGCGGCGGGCGGCGAGATTTTCTGCTGTCAGCAGCATGGGATCATCTCGTTTAAGATTTTAATCATCTCGATGGCAAAAAAATCGATTAAGGGCGTCTTCCGGTCTGGCACGTTTCTGAGAAATTATCTATATGGGTGTCAACCACGCCAGCGGTCGGCGTGATCATCATACGGCGCCGGACCTGACGTTGCGAAAGCAGCTTCTCGTGCGGACAGCGGAAATGACCGTACCCGCATCCTGATGTGCACCTGTGCACAGGGGTCCGCACGCGCGTGTTGGCTACTCAGAGGAAGCGGGGTTTCTATCCGTGGCTAAATCTCTAGACAGTTTCAATTGTCGCTCCATTCTTACCGTTGACGGTAAGGACTATACCTATTTCAGTCTGCCGAAGGCGGAAGCGAATGGCCTTACGGGCGTTTCGAAGCTTCCCTATTCGATGAAGGTTCTGCTTGAGAACCTGCTGCGCTTTGAAGACGGCCAGACCGTTACCAAGGAACACATCACCGCTGTTGCCGACTGGCTGAACAACAAGGGTCGCGTCGAAAACGAAATCGCCTACCGCCCTGCCCGCGTTCTGATGCAGGACTTCACCGGCGTTCCAGCCGTGGTCGACCTTGCCGCCATGCGCGATGCGATGGTGGCTCTGGGTGGCGATCCTGAAAAGATCAACCCGCTCGTTCCTGTCGATCTCGTCATCGACCACTCTGTTATCGTTGATGAATTCGGCACGCCGACGGCCTTTGCCCGCAACGTTGAGCTGGAATATGAGCGCAACGGCGAGCGTTACCGCTTCCTGAAATGGGGCCAGCAGGCGTTCAAGAACTTCCGCGTCGTTCCGCCCGGCACAGGCATCTGTCACCAGGTGAACCTTGAATATCTTGGCCAGACCGTCTGGACCAAGGAAGAAGACGGCGAGACCATCGCTTACCCCGACACATGCGTCGGCACCGACAGCCACACGACCATGATCAATGGTCTGGGCGTTCTGGGCTGGGGCGTTGGCGGTATCGAAGCCGAAGCGGCCATGCTTGGACAGCCGGTTTCCATGCTTCTGCCTGAAGTCATCGGCTTCAAGCTGACGGGCAAGGTCAAGGAAGGCGTCACCGCAACCGACCTCGTGCTGACCGTCGTTCAAATGCTGCGCAAGAAGGGCGTTGTTTCCAAGTTTGTCGAATTCTTCGGCCCCGGCCTTGATTCGATGACGCTGGCCGACCGTGCCACCATCGGCAACATGGGTCCGGAATACGGCGCGACCTGCGGCTTCTTCCCGGTTGACAGCGAAACCATCAACTACCTGACGATGTCTGGCCGCACAAAGGACCGCATCGCGCTGGTGGAAGCCTATTCCAAGGCGCAGGACATGTGGCGCACCGGCGACGGTGCCGAACTCGTCTTCACCGACACGCTGGAACTCGACCTCGGCGAAGTCGTGCCATCCATGGCTGGTCCAAAGCGTCCTGAAGGCCGCATCTCGCTGGAAGGCATTGCCTCCGGTTTTGCGACATCGCTCGAAACCGAGTACAAGAAGCCCGGCCAGCTCGACAACCGCTACCCTGTCGAAGGCACGGATTTCGATCTCGGCCATGGCGACGTTGCCATTGCCGCCATCACATCCTGCACCAACACGTCCAACCCATCGGTTCTGATTGCTGCCGGACTTCTGGCCCGCAACGCAGTGGCAAAGGGCCTGACATCCAAGCCCTGGGTCAAGACTTCGCTCGCGCCAGGATCTCAGGTCGTTGGCGAATATCTCGAAAAGTCCGGCCTTCAGAAGGATCTGGATGCCATCGGCTTCAACCTCGTCGGCTTCGGCTGCACGACCTGCATCGGCAACTCCGGCCCGCTGCCAGCACCGATCTCCAAGACCATCAACGACAAGGGTCTGATCACCGCTGGCGTTCTCTCCGGCAACCGTAACTTCGAAGGCCGTATCTCGCCGGACGTTCAGGCGAACTACCTCGCCTCCCCGCCGCTCGTCGTTGCTTACGCGCTGGCTGGCACGGTTCAGAAGGACCTGACCACAGAGCCTCTCGGCGAAGATCAGGACGGCAACCCTGTTTACCTCAAGGACATCTGGCCGACATCTGCTGAAATTCAGGAATTCATACTGAAATACGTCACCCGCGAACTCTACGAGTCCAAATATGCGGACGTGTTCAAGGGCGACGAGAACTGGCAGGCCGTTCAGGTTCCTCCAGGCCAGACCTATGCCTGGGACGACAAGTCGACCTATGTGCAGAACCCGCCTTACTTCGTGGGCATGGGCAAGACCGGCACGGGCCTCAAGAACATCAAGGGCGCACGTGTTCTCGGTCTCTTCGGCGACAAGATCACCACCGACCACATTTCTCCGGCCGGTTCGATCAAGGCTGCCTCTCCTGCCGGTGCCTACCTCACCGACAACGGCGTGGGTGTTGCCGACTTCAACCAGTACGGCACGCGTCGTGGCAACCACGAAGTGATGATGCGCGGCACGTTCGCCAACATCCGTATTCGCAACCACATGCTTGGGCCAAACGGCAAGGAAGGTGGCTACACCATCCACTATCCGTCCAAGGAAGAGATGTCGATTTACGATGCGGCCATGCAGTACAAGGCCGAGGGCATTCCGCTCGTCATCTTCGCTGGCGTCGAATACGGCAACGGCTCTTCGCGTGACTGGGCTGCCAAGGGTACAAACCTGCTTGGCGTGAAGGCTGTCATCGCGCAGTCGTTTGAGCGTATTCACCGCTCCAACCTCGTCGGCATGGGCGTTGTCCCGTTCGTCTTCGAGGAAGGCACGACATGGGCAAGCCTCAACCTCAAGGGCGATGAAACCGTCGAGATCGACGGTCTCGAAGGCGACATCAAGCCGCGCGAGAAGAAGATTGCCAAGATCACCTATGGCGACGGCACCGTGAAGGACGTTCCGCTCCTTTGCCGCATCGATACGCTGGATGAAGTGATCTACATGAACAATGGCGGCATTCTGCAGACCGTTCTTCGCGATCTGGCTGCATAAGCCCCGCAGTCATGAAGATGCAAAACGCCGGGAGCAATCCCGGCGTTTTTGCGTAAGAGTGTGGGGATGGCCTTTGGTTTCGTGATCGGCCCTCACCCCATCGTGACTTTCTATTGAAGGGATTTCGGCGCTATTTTCGCCGTCGCGTCCCGACATATATTGATAGCATCAATGGTCTGGAAAGGCGTCCAGACAAGGGTTTCGCAATGCCTCTGAAATATGGGTCTCTGACATTTCGTCTTTCGCTGTGCATGTTCAGCGCACTGATTGCGACCTCCGCTTACGCGCAGGAGCAACAGGTGAAAGGCGTTGTCGAGCTTTTCACATCGCAAGGCTGCGCCTCGTGCCCGCCTGCAGACGAGACATTGCGCAAACTGATCCAGAAGGGTGACGTGATCGGTTTGTCGTATCACGTCGATTACTGGAATTATCTCGGCTGGGCAGATTCGCTTGCATCGAAGGAAAACACCGAGCGTCAGTATGGCTATGCGCGGGCTCTGGGCCGTAACAATGTCTATACGCCGCAGGCCGTCGTCAATGGCCGCGACCACGTCAAGGGCGCGGATATTCAAGCGATCTACAACAGGCTCGATACTTTCAAGAGCGAAGGCGAGGGCCTGAGCGTGCCGGTGAAAGCACAACGCATCGAAGACGAGATCGCCATCGATATTGGTGCCGGCCAGGGCAAGGCGGATGTCGTCGTTGCATATTTCACGCGTGAGCAGATCGTTGACGTGCAGAAGGGCGAAAACGAAGGAAAGAAGATTTCCTACTGGCACAGCGTCTATGACGTCCAGACAGTGGGCATGTGGGATGGCAAGTCCATGGCAGTGAAGCTGCCTGCGAGCGTGATGAGCAAAGCGAAAAACGGCGGATGCGCGGTTCTGTTGCAGACGAAGGATGCGCAAGGAAACCCAGCAGCCATCATCGGTGCGAGCGTTCTTCTGCCATCTGAAAATTGAGATTAACCCAGCTGTCTGGAGTAGATCCGATCCGGGCATTGGGGGCTGGGGGTAAAGGGTCAATGCACCGGACCGGGTCATCTTGGTGCCTAGGCATCAATTGACAATAGCTGTATCACATCCAATTCGGGCCATGATTTGACCGAAATAGGGCATTTGCTGCTGCGCGAGCTGCCCAAATCATTACCATTTTCAGTGCGTTTTTTGATGCCATGGCAAGACTTGCAATTTGGCTAGCCTGCCGTCAGACTGTCATTCCTATGTCATGTGCAGTTGAGCGAGGTTGCCTGATGACTGATCAGCCGGATTTGCAGCGAGCAGGTTCATCTTCGAGAGATAGCTCATCCATCATCGATCTTCGGGAGTACAAGCAAAGCAAGGATGCGCTTCCGATCACCTTTCACCGTCGTGAGCTGGATGCCATTTTACGTATCTATGGACAAATTGTGGGCGAGGGAGAGTGGCGCGATTATGCCATTGACCATCTGAAGGACAAGGCCGTGTTCTCCGTCTTCAAACGCTCCGGCGAAATGCCGCTGTTTCGGATAGAGAAGAACCCCAAGCTTGCCGCCAAGCAGGGGGCATTCAGCGTTATCAACGTAGACGGCCGCGTTCTGAAGCGTGGCCAGGACCTGCAACAGGTTCTGAAAGTCTTCGACAAGGTGCTAAAACTGATAAAGTGAGTGAAACAAAAAAAGGCGGCTGGAGGGCCGCCTTTTCCATATCGTATCAACCAGACTTACTTGTCGCGGTTTCCAAGAAACTGCAGCAGGAACATGAAGAGGTTGATGAAGTCGAGGTAGAGCGTCAGCGCGCCCATGATGGCCTTGCGGCCAGCCGTGGCAACGTCGTCACCATCGAAATACATTTCCTTGATCTTCTGCGTGTCATAAGCCGTCAGACCCGCGAAGATCAGCACGCCGATGGCGGAGATCGCAAAGCCCATGGCGGACGACTGCAGGAAGATGTTCACGACCGACGCGATGATGAGGCCGAACAGACCCATGATCAGGAACGAGCCCATGCCGGACAGGTCCTTCTTGGTCGTGTAGCCGTAAAGCGACAGCGCACCGAAGGAAGCAGCCGTGATGAAGAACGTCTGGACGATGCTCTGGCCGGTATAGACCAGGAAGATCGACGACAGGGACAGACCCATCAGCGCAGCATAACCCCAGAAAGTACCCTGTGCAGCCGGAACACTCATTTTCTGAATGCGGAAGCTGAGGAAGAATACCATGGCAAGCGGCGCGAGCATGACGACCCAGCGCAACGGCGAGCCGTAAAGGGCAACACCGAGGCCAGTCAACATCTTGCCGTTAGGAAGTGTAGCGGCGGCAGCGGAAGGATCGTTCGTGGTTGCCAGCATGATCGTTAGAAATGCAGCAACACCGGTGATCGCAAGACCTACAGCCATCAGGTTATAGACCTTTAGCATATAGGTGCGCAGACCTTCATCGATCATGGCACCAGATTGTGCACGACCCTGGGCCATGCGGTTCTGGTAATTGTTGAAATCAGACATAGTTACCTCTTTTGAGCTCCGAAATTGCTACGGTGTCGGCATATCGTCGTCATTGCGACCATATCCCAGGCGCCGCTGCGGAGCTACAGCAAGCCTACCAAAGAATATGATGATATCGCTTTATAGATACAAGAGCTTTAAGAACCGAAAAAACACCGTATGCGTGAAAATCGATAACGTTTTGGCGATCTTGGACCCCGATTAATCGTTAAAGTTAAGTGACGCACAACTTTTCGTATCACTCGCCCGCCTGGCGCAGAACTGGTGCCGCCTTCTGCCCCAAAATTCTCCACGTGCCGATGAGGCCAATACCAACGGTCATGACCAGCGCCACCACGATCGTCCCGATGGCGACATCCGGCAGAAAGCTCGACGGAAGCTTCATGATGCTGGCAATGACGAACCATGCCGACACACCACCTGCAAGAAGCGCAAAGACGGCGGTTGCCAATCCAAGCATCATATATTCATAGGAAAAAGCGCGGATCAGCATGGCCCGGGTGCCGCCGAGCGTCTTCAGGATGACGGCATCATGCGTGCGGGCGCGGTTGCCGGCGGCAAGCGCACCGGCCAGAACCAGCACCGATGCAATGAGCGCAACGGAAGCGGCTGCGCGAATGGCGGTGGCCAGTTGATCGACCAGCCGGTTGACCACATCCAGCGCATCTTTCACCCGAACGCTGGTGATGGTGGGATAGGCATTGGTCACGGTGCGAAGGATTTCGCCTTCCTTGGCTGGCGTTGCCGAGGGATCAGACAGCGTTGCAAGCCATGAATGCGGAGCACCCCGGAACGTATTGGGCGAGAACACCATGACGAAATTCAGCGATAGCGATTCCCACTGAACATCACGCAGATTGGCGATCTTTGCGGTGATGTTGCGTCCCAGAACATTGACAGTGACGCTATCCCCGAGCTTCAGGCCAAGTTCGCCAGCCTCCTCGGAGGCGAAGGAAACAAGCGGTTCACCGCTGTAATCCTTGTCCCACCATGTGCCTTGTGACAGTTTGGCATTGTCAGGCAGATCCTGTGCATAGGTAATGCCGCGATCTCCGCGCAGAACCCAGCGACCCGCCGGTGGAACCTCCATTTTGGTGACGTCCTGGCCGTTCAAAGCAAGAATACGACCACGCAGCATCGGCACTTCGGTCAACACGCCTTCGGGGGCTTCGCGCTGAACGAGGCTGCGGAAACCATCACGATCCGTTCCCTGAATATCGACAAAGAAGAAGTTGGGAGCTCTCTCCGGCAGGCTGCCGGTCAACTCGCGACGCAGATTTCCGTCTATCAGGGTCAGGGTCACGAGCAGCGTCAGGCCAAGGCCTAGCGACAAGACGACGGATGGGGTCAGCGCGCCCGGACGGTGAATATTGCCGATGGCAAGGCGCAATGCCGCTGAGTGAACACGCGGGCTGCGCTTGGCAACCGCTTTGATGCCCCACGCCACCAGCCGCAGCACGACGAAGGCGAAAGCGACGGCGGCGAGGAACACCGAGGCGATATAACGCTCCTCAGCCGAATAGATGGCCAAGGCCGCAAGGGCAGCTAAAAGAACAGTGGTTGCGAGAAGGTAAGGCCAGGACGGCAGACGGTTTTCCTCAAAACCCTGCTCGCGGAAAAGCGCCGTTGCGGGCACCTCGCGCGCCTGCCCTAGCGGCAGAACGGCAAAGGCAAGCGTGGTCAGCAAACCGAAAACCGCCGCCAGAAACAAAGGACCGGGATAAATCGCCAGTTCATTCGGAACAGGCAGCACGCCTTCCAGAAAACGCATCGCGATCAGCGGCGTCACCGCACCAAGCATCAGCCCAATCAAAATGCCGATGATGGCAATGAACGCGATCTGGAACAGGTATGTCATGGTCACGACGCTGGCCGGTGCGCCGAGGCATTTCAGCGAGGCGATGGTCGTGCGTTTGGAATCGAGAAAGGCGCGAACGGCATTGGCAACGCCGACGCCGCCAACGATCAGTGCCGTGAGGCCAACCAGCGTGAGGAACTGCGAGAAACGATTGACGTTCTCCGTCAACGATGGCGCTGCGCGGTCACTGGTACGAATGGACCAGCCTGCACTCGGAAATGCCGCGTTGGTGTCTTCGGTGATCGTCGCGCGTTTCGATGTATCGGTGAGGCGAATTTTATAGGCATGCTCCACGAGGCTACCTGCCTGTATCAGGCCGGATGCCGCCAACGCATCGCGGCTGACCACCAGGCGTGGCGCAAAGCCGAAACCATCCGACAAAGCATCAGGCTCATTGACGACCGTTCCCGACAACTTGAGACGAACATTGCCCAGCAACAGCTCGTCGCCGATCTTGATGCCCAACCGCTCCAACAGCAAGGGAGCCGCGACCGCACCGTAAGCGTCGCCCTGCTTGGCAAGCAGTTCAGGCAAGGGTGCCACGGGTTCAGCCTCGAAAGCACCGTAGAGCGGATAGGCATTGTCGACCGCCTTCACCTCTGTCAGCGTCTGCTGCGAACCATCCGCAAGCCGTGCCATGGAGCGAAGTCCGCTCGATACAGCGACCTGACCAAGACCGTCCATATAGGCGCGCTCTTCGTCTGTTGCTTCGCGGTTGCGCAGTTCGAAGCGCACATCGCCCGCCAGAATGGATTGACCTTCTGTTGCAATGGAACTGGTGACTGCGCGCGACACAGAATTTACGGCGGCAATGGCACCGGTGCCAAGCGCGATGCAGGCGAGAAAAATGTAAAATCCGCGAAATCCGCCGCGAATTTCACGCCGGGCAAGCCGCAGAGCATTACGGACATTCAACAGCGACGGGATGAAACGGCTCATGCGGAAACCGCCTGAGCGGCGGCAGGCGTCGCGCTGTCGCCCTCGATCTGGCCGGACCGTACCTTGATCTGGCGGGAGCATCGGGCAGCCAAAGAGACATCATGAGTTACGAGAATCATCGTCATGCCCCGCTCGGCCTGTTTGGAAAACAGGAGATCGGCAATCTGCTTGCCGGTATCCGTATCCAGATTGCCGGTCGGCTCGTCGGCGATCAGTACAGCAGGTGATGGCGCAAGTGCGCGGGCAATCGCCACGCGCTGCTGCTCGCCACCGGACAGCTGGCCGGGATAATGGTTGAGACGCTCACCCAGCCCGACGGCCACGAGTTCTTTTTTGGCGATATCGAAGGGATTGGCGACATTTGCCAGCTCCAGCGGCACGGCGACATTTTCCAGCGCGGTCATATTGGCAATGAGATGAAACGACTGAAACACGATGCCGACATTCTTGCCGCGAAATTCTGCGAGGGCGTCTTCTCCGAGCTTGTGCAGCTGCGTTCCCGCAATTGTGATCTCACCACTGTCCAGTCGCTCAAGCCCGGCCAGAACCATCAGCAGCGTCGACTTGCCCGAACCGGAAGGTCCAACGATGCCAACCGCTTCACCCTCGTGGATGTTCAGATCGATAGACTTCAGAACGTGAACGGAAGCAGCGGAATTTCCCAAGGTGAGATCGGCCTTATTCAGCTCAATGATGCTTTTCGTCACAATTCGCGTTCCTATATCTAGGGAAATGGCAATCCTTGGGAAAATCAAAGTTTTCGCACTGCCAGACAATTAGGAAGATCATCATGCGTTTTAAAGCTGTTGCCGCTCAATTCCTCGTCATCTGCTGCGCGCTTGCCCCTGCGCTCGCGCATGCGCAGGCCAAAACCGTACAACTCGTCGGCCTCGGAGACAGTCTGATGGCAGGATATCAGTTGCCGCCGACGGACAGCTACACAGCCCAATTAGAGGCAGCGCTGAAGGCCAAAGGCGTGGATGTGACCATTACCAATGCCGGTGTTTCCGGTGATACGAGTTCCGGCGGCTTGGCAAGAGCGGACTGGTCGGTGCCTGAAGGAACCGATGGCGTCATCCTGGAGCTCGGTGCCAATGATGCGTTGCGTGGCATTTCGCCTGACGAGACCGAAAAGAATCTTGACGCAATCATTTCTGGCTTTCAAAAACGCAATATTCCGGTTCTGCTGATCGGCATCATGTCTCCGCCCAATATGGGCGATGATTATGCCAAGCGGTTCAACCCCATTTATCAGCGTCTCGCTGAAAAGCATGGCTTGCCGCTCTACCCGTTTTTTTTGGACGGCGTCGTGCTGGACGAGGCCCTGCAACTGGAAGATCGGATGCATCCCAACACCAAGGGCATAGCCGTTATGGTCGACAAATCGATGCCGACGGTTGAGGCCTTCATTAAGGCTATCGGTGAGCAAAAAAAATAAGCGCTTGCGCCCGACAGCGTTGCATGATTCGCTGTGGTTGTTCTGCCAAAAGATTCGGGGAGCTCGCCATGCCGAGACTGTTTACCGCCCTCGAAATTCCGCGCAATGCGGCAATGAGTCTCTCATTGTTGCGCGGTGGTCTACCGGGAGCCCGGTGGATCGACGTGGAGAATTATCATATCACCCTACGCTTTATCGGGGACATCGACGGTCGCACCGCTGATGAGGTCGTCAACCGGCTTGACCGGATCGACAGACCAGAATTCCCGGTCAATCTGACGGGGATAGGATCATTCGGTTCGAAAAAGCCCCACTCCATCTGGGCCGGTGTTTCCCCGTCTGCGGAAATGACGGCACTGCAGGGCGAGATCGAACGGATTTGCCAGCGTCTGGGCTTACCGCCAGACCCGCGTAAATTCACGCCGCACGTCACTCTGGCGCGGCTGAGGAACTCACGGCTGGATGACGTGGTCCATTACCTCTCGGGACGCGGCGATTTTCGCACATCGCCCTTTACGGTCGGTCGTTTCGTGCTGATGTCATCGAAAGAATCGGTCGGCGGCGGCCCCTACATTGTTGAAGAGGTCTTTCCGCTTCAGGAATCTTGGCCTGTTTCCAGCTTTTCCAGCGCGGAGATGCAGCCATCCAAAAGCATGCTGTAGACGGCCTCAAAACCGTCTTCATCACCATAATAGGGATCTGGAACGCTCTCCCTTCGGCCAGTCGCGTACTGGCTGAAAAGGTGGACTTTGTGCTTGTACTGCACGGGGCAGCTTGCCCGGAGACGGTCGAGATTATCCTCGTCCATGGCGAAGATGAGGTCGAAGTTCACGAAATCCACAGCCCTGACCTGCCGCGCCTTCTGGCCTGAAATATCGATTCCATGCTGGTTGGCAACCGCGACCGAACGAGGATCTGGCGGATGGCCGGCATGCCAGCCACCGGTTCCAGCGGAGTCGATCACGAACAGATCAGCGATATGTTGTTTTTCGACCAAATGGGAGAAAATGCCCTCCGCCAATGGCGAGCGGCAGATATTTCCCATGCAAACAAAAAGGACGGCTGTGCGTTTCATAGGTCATATAAAGCAAAACTGTGAGGCAGTTGTGCGATAAGACTTGGCAGAATCGCCTCATCCACAGATAACGAAAGGGACGCTTATGCAATATGTCAAACTCGACAGAGATGTGATCGACCGGGAACTTGCCAAATTGCAGGGATGGTCTTTGCGGGAAGATGGCCTCGCAATTGTCAAAGCCTACAAATTCGCGAACTTCGCAGAAGCCTTCGGTTTTATGGCGGAATGCGCATTGGTCGCCGAAAAGCTCAACCATCACCCAGAATGGTCGAATGTCTATTCCCGCGTCAAAGTGTGCCTGACGACACATGACAGCCAAGGCGTTACCGAACGCGACTTTCTTCTGGCAAACGCTATGCAAAAGGCAGCGGCTGGCCGGAGCGATTGAACGGGCGGGCGGCGCGCCTATATAGGGTCCATGACCAAAGGACACACGACAATGGATGACGTGAAAATTGGTGAAATTCTCCTGCCCGGAGAGCCCGACACCCAGGAAGAGCGCGAGCAGCAGGTGCGCGCCAAGTTCTGGCCGAAGATGAAGCGCGTGATGAGCAAAGTGCCTTTCGCGCGCGATGCCGCAGCCGCCTATTATTGCGCAATGGACCGTGAGACACCGTTTCGTGCGAAGGGTATTTTGTTTGCCGCCCTCGGCTATTTCATCATGCCGATGGATGTGGTGCCGGATGTTTTTGCTGTTATCGGCTTCACCGACGACATCGCCGTTTTGACCGCAGCCCTTGCCATGATCCGTGCCCATATCAAAATGGAACACTATGAAGCGGCCGATGCTGCGCTGGAGCGTTTGCGTCAGGAGTAACGCCTCTGTGATTGTTTGTTCAGAACTGCGGTAAACCCTGACAAATTCTTGCCTGAATCTTTGTGTCATTGCTGATTGCGTGGCCACGTCATGTGTTTGCTTCTCGGCCGTTAGACGTCGCTTATCTGTTACACTGCAGTGCAATTCTCGGATTTTAGCGTTGGTGTTGACGGTTTGGTAACCGATCTTTAGCCAATATCATGATGACGGACCCACCTAGGCATCGGCCCGGCGCCAGCGTTCGGCCAACTGGAAGACAATAAACCCGGCAGGAAATTCAATGTTTGTAAGAAGTGTAGCAACCGCAGTCGCCATTCTGTTGACCAGTGTCGGCATAGCCTCTGCACAGTCGCCCACGCGCATCCAGCAGTTCAACGCATGGGGTGCTTATTCGTACAAATCGGGTAAAAGCACTGTTTGCTATGTTCTTTCCATTCCAACGACCAAGGAACCCGCAAGCGTTGACCACGGTGATATTTTCTTCATCGTCTCTCAGCGCCCTGGCCAGAATATCTCCTATGAGCCGCAGGCTATGGTGGGCTATTCCCTGCGCGAAAGCTCCAAGGTCAACGTCACCATCGACAACAAGAACTTCGTGATGTTCACCAAGGACAAGGCTGCCTGGGTTGAAAACGCCGCCGAAGAGCCCGCCCTTGTCGCGGCCATGAAAGTCGGCAAATCGATGACCGTCAAGGCGACATCGGCGCGCGGCACCGGGACAACCTACTCCTATTCGCTGTCCGGCATCTCGGCTGCTTTGAAGCAGATCGAAAGCTGCAAATAAGCCTATCTGATACGATATTGAGATGGCCGGTCCAGGACCGGCCATTTGCGTTTCTGCCGTTTTGATGCTAAAGGCGCGGCAACAAATACAGGCGGAAGCGCGAAACGTGCCCCGCCGTTGATTTTTCTCCACATGCAGACGATTTTCGCCTCACTTTCAGGCCTGTTTTCCGTTCTGCAATGGCTGATGGGATAAGACGATGTCCGTACTGGAAGCGACTGCTGATCTGGTGGTCAAAACGCCGATGATTTCGAACGCAGACCTCATGTCCGAAAAGCCGACGCTGATCGGCATGACGCGCGAAGAAATGGCCGATGCGCTGATAGACATCGGCGTGACGCAGAAGCAGTCGAAGATGCGCGTTAGCCAGCTTTGGAACTGGCTCTATGTACGCGGCGTCTCCGATTTCGACCACATGACCAATGTGGCCAAGGAATTGCGCGAAAAGCTGAAACTCCACTTTACCATTGCACGTCCGGAAATCGTTGAAGAGCAGGTTTCCAACGATGGCACTCGCAAATGGCTGATGCGCTTTCCGCCACGCGGCGCAGGCCGCCCGGTTGAGATCGAAACAGTCTATATTCCCGAAGAAGGTCGCGGCACGCTGTGCATTTCCAGCCAGGTTGGCTGCACGCTGACGTGCTCCTTCTGTCATACCGGCACACAGCGTCTGGTGCGCAATCTGACGGCGGAAGAGATTTTGGCGCAGCTTCTGGTCGCCCGTGATCGTCTCGGCGATTTCCCGGACCGTGAAGCGCCGCAAGGCACGATTATGCCAGCGGAAGGACGTAAGGTCTCCAACATCGTGATGATGGGCATGGGCGAGCCGCTTTATAACTTCGAGCATGTGAAAACTGCTTTGCTGATCGCAACAGATGGTGACGGCCTGTCGCTGTCCAAGCGCCGCGTCACGCTCTCCACCTCCGGCGTTGTGCCGGAAATCTTCCGCACCGGTGAAGAAATCGGCGTGATGCTGGCGATCTCGCTGCATGCGGTGCGCGATGAGCTGCGCGACATGCTGGTGCCGATCAACAAGAAATATCCGCTGAAAGAGCTGATAGACGCCTGCCGCAACTATCCCGGCGTGTCGAATGCGCGCCGCATCACCTTCGAATATGTGATGCTGAAGGACGTTAATGACAGCCTGGAAGATGCCAAGATGTTGACACAGCTTCTGAAAGGCGTTCCAGCCAAGATCAATCTCATTCCCTTCAACCCATGGCCGGGCACGAATTACCAGTGTTCCGACTGGGAGCAGATCGAAAAGTTCGCCGACTTTATCAATCACGCGGGCTATGCTTCGCCGATCCGCACTCCGCGCGGGCGTGATATCTTGGCAGCTTGCGGCCAGTTGAAGTCGGAATCCGAGCGGATGCGCAAGACCGAACGCATGGCTTTCGAGGCCATGATGATCGCCAATCATGGTGCCGACGACTGATAAAGAAAAAGAATTGATGGGTGCGTTCAGCCTTGCGCGATTGATTTCGTTTTAACCCTTTCTTAAAGAGGGCCAAGAAAACGAAACAATCGGAGGAATACCCTATGCGCGCACTCATTCTGGCGCTCGCCGCCGCGACGACCATTGCCCTGCCTGCAAAAGCTCAAGATGTGACCGTGGCCGTCACCGCCATCGTCGAACATCCGGCACTGGACGCTGCACGCGATGGCGTGAAGGCTGCTCTTGCCGAGGCTGGATATAAGGAAGGTGAAAACCTGAAATTCGTCTACCAGTCCGCCCAGGGTAATCCCGGTACCGCATCGCAGATCGCGCGTCAGTTCGTTGGCGATGCCCCCAACGTCATTGTTCCGATCTCGACACCGTCTGCGCAGGCTGTTGTCGCCGCCACTCGCGATATCCCCATCGTCTTCACCGCCGTGTCCGATCCGGTTGGCGCACAGCTGATCAAGTCCATGGAAAAGCCCGGTCGCAACGTCACGGGTCTTTCAGACAAGCTGCCGGTTGCCGAGCATCTGGCGCTGATCAAGGAAATCACCCCCAACGCCAAGACGATCGGCTACATCTACAATTCTGCCGAAGCCAATTCCGTATCGACGCTGGAGCTTCTGAAAGCTGAAGCCGAAAAGGCTGGTCTGAAGGTGGTGGAATCCGTAGCGACAAAATCAGCCGAAGTGCAGGGCGCAACCCGCGCCCTGGTGGGCAAAGCCGACGTAATCTACGTTCCCACTGACAACACCATCGTCTCGGCCTTCGAAGCCGCAGCCAGCGTTGCGTCTGAAGCCAAGATTCCGCTGTTTGCCGCCGATACGGATTCCGTTGCGCGTGGTGCAATTGCCGCCCTCGGTTTCAACTATTTCGACGTGGGCAAGCAGACCGGCGCTGTCGTCGTTCGGATCCTCAAGGGCGAAAAGCCCGGCGATATTCCCGCGTCCGTTGCCATCGGTACCGATCTCGTCTTGAACAAAAAGGCTGCTGAAAAGGCAGGCGTAACGTTCCCTGAGAGCGTGACGAAGCGCGCGACCAAGATTATCGACTAAAGCCCCCTCTACTCTCTCCGTCATCCTCGGGCCTGTCCCGAGGATCTACCCACGTTCAATGAAAGTTGGACGGCAGCAGATACTCGGGACATCCTCGGACTTGATCTGGGGGCCGAGCATGACGAAAGAGTGGATGGTCGCAAACCAAGGACATTTCACCGTGAGCCAAATCGCCTTCTGGGGTGCCGTTGAACTGGGGCTGGTTTTTGCCTTTGTCGCCATCGGCGTTTATCTCGCATTTCGTGTGCTCGACTTCCCTGACCTCACCGTCGATGGGTCGTTTCCGCTTGGCGCTGCGGTGGCCGCGGTGCTGATCGTGGCGGGATTCAATCCTTGGGCTGCAACAGGCGTTGCGATGGTTGCCGGTGCAGCAGCCGGTATGGTGACGGCTGTGCTGAATGTCCGCTTTAAAATCCTCAATCTTCTAGCCTCGATCCTGACCATGATCGCGCTGTTTTCCGTGAACCTGCGGGTGATGGGAAAGCCCAACGTCGCTCTACTCAATCAGGATACGGTCATCGAGCCGTTCTATGGTCTCGGCATTGCGGACTATCTGCTGCGCCCTCTTTTCGTCGGTGTGCTGGTAGTAATCGCAGTCATCCTCGTCTGGCGTTTTCTGGAAAGCGATGCCGGCCTTGCCATGCGCGCAACCGGTGCGAATGCCAGGATGGCGCGGGCACAGGGTGTGAAGACCGGCAACCAGATCTATCTCGGCATGGCGCTGTCCAATGCGTTGGTGGCCCTTGGTGGCGCCCTGTTTGCGCAGACCAACGGCTTCGCTGATGTGACCGCCGGTGTCGGCACCATCGTCGTCGGCCTTGCCGCCGTCATCATCGGGGAGACGCTATTTGGCTCACGCGGCATTTTGATTGCGCTCATCGGCTGCGTTCTCGGCTCCATTGCCTATCGTCTGGCGATCCAGCTTGCTCTATCAAGCGATGCGCTTGGCCTCAAAGCTTCCGACCTCAATTTCGTGACTGCCGTGCTGGTTGCCGTGGCGCTGATATTGCCGCGCCTACGCCGTGGGGGAGCAACATCATGATTTCATTGTCCGACATTCAAGTCGTCTTCGGACGCGGTACGCCGCTGGAGAAGAAAGCACTCGCCAAGGTCGATCTGACCATTGAGGATGGTTCTTTCGTGACCGTCATCGGCTCCAACGGTGCCGGAAAATCCACGTTACTGGGCGTTCTTGCTGGCGACGTTTTGCCGACGGCGGGCAAAGTCACCATCGGCAATGTGGATGTAACCCGCAAACCAACGGCAAACCGCGCAGGCCAGGTGGCCCGCGTATTTCAGGACCCCTTGACGGGAAGCTGCGGCACGCTGACCATCGAAGAAAATCTTGCGCTTGCTGCCGCACGCGGCAAAACACGCGGACTTCTGCCAGCACTTGGCGGTGGACGGCGGGCGTTTTTTCAGGAGCGTATCGCTTCCTTGAATCTTGGCCTCGAAAACCGGCTGAAAGACCGCATGGACCTTCTGTCAGGCGGTCAACGGCAGGCGGTTTCTCTGGTCATGGCGACGCTTGCGGGTTCGGATGTTTTGCTGCTGGACGAACACACGGCTGCACTCGACCCAGGCATGGCAGAATTCGTGATGGCCCTGACGCAAAAGGTCGTGGAAGAGCGCAAGCTGACGACTTTGATGGTCACGCATTCCATGCGCCAGGCGCTGGATTATGGCGATCGTACCATCATGCTGCATGCGGGTGAGATCGTTCTCGACGTATCCGGCGACAGCCGAAAGGGCTTGCAGGTCGAAGACCTGATCGAGATGTTCCGCAAGATACGCGGGCAGACCCTTGATGATGACGAATTGCTGATCGGCTAAGGACAGTTCACGTACAAAAGAAGACGCCGTGCATCGTGGGGTGATGCACGGCGTTTCGTTGCGCCGAGAGAAACTTACATTTTCGGCAGCAAGACCTTGTCGATGACGTGAATGACGCCGTTCGACTGCTTGACGTCAGCAATGGTGACATGGGCCACATTGCCGTTTTCATCGGTCAGCGTGATTTTTTTCATGTCGTATTTGGCTTTCAGCACACAGCCACCAACTGTCTTCACATCATGGGTGCCACCATCGTCCTTGATCATCTTTTCGATGGCAGTGGACATGGCGTCGGCAGCAACGACGTGGCAGGTCAGGATTTTCGTCAGTTTCGCCTTGTTCTCAGGCATCAGAAGCGTTTCGACTGTGCCCTTCGGCAAAGCTGCGAAGGCTTCGTTGGTGGGCGCGAAAACCGTGAATGGGCCTTTGCCCTGAAGCGTTTCCACCAGACCGGCTGCCTTGACGGCGGCGACAAGCGTGGTGTGATCCTTCGAATTCATCGCATTTTCAACGATGTTCTTGTTTTCGTACATCGCGGCACCGCCAACCATAGGGTTCTTGGCTTGAGCCGCAAATGCGACGGTCGAAAGGGCTGCGGCAAGCGCGATCATGCGCAGGCTGGACTTCATCATGGCGTTTTCTCCTCTGGTCCCGCCAATCGTCCCTGCGTTGTTGCAGGTGACGTATCCGGTACAAAAGAAGGTACGGGCCATGTTCAGGCAAAGTTTCAGCAGCCTTAAATTATTTTTAAAGCTGCCGTGTCGTGCCGCTGGCGATGACCGGCCCGGTCGGCTTGCCGGTGGGCGATCCACCATAGGGCTCCAGGCTGACGGCAAGCGTAATGCCGTCGTGAAGCTGCTCACGCATGTCGAGCGGAATGGTCATTTCGGCGTTTTTCTGCGGATCGACAAGGCCGAGCGAAATGGGCACGCCATCGGCCTTGACCAACCAAAGCTCGAGCGACTTCTGTGCCTTGTCGCCCGCCGCCATGGGCGTCAGTGCCATTCGACCTGAAGACGCGTCATAGGACACCATCAGGGCCATGGGATCGTCCGGCGAGGACAGTTCCGCCATATAGGACATCTGAAGCGACTTTGGCTGGGGCTGGGGCAGCATCACGAAGGTTATTGCTGCAATAGCCGCGCATGCGGTGGTCAACGCGCTGAAGCCACGCCAGAAGGCGAGCGAGCCCCATAGCGATGGCAGGAAGCCTGGCTTGACCTCAGATGTGAAAAGACGCGTCTCAATCGCAGGATAGGTCGCAGCATTCGGGGGAACCGGCTTGTACTCTTCGTTGAGACCAGAAAGATGCGCTTCCCACTGGCGTATGTTTTGCGCAAATGCGTCTTCGGAACGCATACGCTTCTCCACCTGCCGACGGTCGTCCGCAGACAACACGCCAAGCACATATTCGGCGGCGATCACGTCGTCCCTTGGAATGTCGCTGTCGTCAGGTTTCGTCATCGCTCCATGCACTCTTTCAGCTTGATGAGACTACGCCTCAACCACGTTCGCATCGTATTCAAGGGCACGGCATAATGCTGCGCCAGTTCCTGATAGCTCATTCCCTCCACATAGGCTTGCCGGACAGCGTTAGCCCTGCTTTCCTCCAGCTCACCCAGACACAAATCTATGCTGCGTCCTTCATCCTTTCGCAGCATCGCCTGCTCCGGATCCGGTCCTGTATCGACCAGATCAGGAACGTCGTCCAGCTCGCTGGCTATAGGCTTGCGCGCACGGATGATGTCTATCGCCTGATTGCGGGCAATGGCTGCCAGCCACACGTCGGCTGTGCCGGAGGTGGCGGAAAACAGCCGTGCACGCTGCCAGATTTTGACATAAACCTCCTGCAAAGCTTCGTCGGCGTCTGTACGGTCTTTGAGTATACGAAGGCATATCGAGAAAAGTTTCGAGCTCGTGCGCTTATAAAGGGAAGCAAATGCACTGCGGTCTGCCAAGGCGACAAGGCCGATCAGCGTGCTCAGGTCGTCTTGCCGCATCGCTCCATCCCGCCAGAAGGCCAGTTCCCGAATGGATCGCAAGCTGGCAGGGTGTTGCCTAAAAAGCAAGCACCGCTTTCCAATGGTTTCGACGAAAGATTACTGGGCCTGCGTGAAAAAAATCTTTGCGGCAAAAACTGAGAAGACGCCCGCAATCGTATAATCGAGACCGCGCAGAACTTTGGCGTTGCTTTGCAGCCATCCCGACAGGCGGTCGGCAGCCACGACGATGCCGATGCCAATCGGTAAGGCAACAACGATCGACCAGAGGCCCAGGAAAATCAGTTTTCCCGTCACATGCGGATCGGACGCGCTGACGAATTGCGGCAGGAACGTCATGAAGAAAATGATGACTTTCGGGTTCAGCAGATTGACCCAGATGCCGTTGAGCAATGCGGAGGTCAGCGAGGCCTGCGCCTTCTGATCCCGAGGGCGCTCCATGACGAAATTGGACCCTTTGCGGATGGCCTGAATGGCCAGCCAGACGAGATAGGCGGCACCAC
Organism: Agrobacterium sp. DSM 25558; assembly: GCF_900100825.1. Classification (NCBI taxonomy): domain Bacteria; kingdom Pseudomonadati; phylum Pseudomonadota; class Alphaproteobacteria; order Hyphomicrobiales; family Rhizobiaceae; genus Agrobacterium; species Agrobacterium sp. DSM 25558. Next base: position 28,091 of record NZ_FMUD01000011.1, read on the forward strand.
CCGTTTTCAACACCATAAAGGCCGTCGGCGAGGCAACGATAAGCGCCGCCACGCCAAAGGCAACAAGCATCGTATGCACTGTAATGCCCAAATTGGTGCCGACCAGCGTCATGAAACCGGATGCCCGTCCTTCACGCAAGGATCGGCTAATCCATAAGGTCATATCAGGGCCCGGCGTCACCGCCAGAAGCAGGATGGCGACGGTGAAGGCAATCATGGTCGGCAGGCTCGGTATGAAATCCACGGCGGCACCACACTTTCAAGGGTTTGATGCATGTTCATAACGCCGTTTCCAGAGCCTGCCAAGCCAGACAAAACGAGACCGCACCCGAAGGCGCGGCAGGCAGATCAGCTTTTCAGATAGGACTTGAAATCATCGCTGTAATCTTCGTGCCAGCGCGATAGAGGTGGGCGATTTTCCACCAGATCGTTTGCCGCCCAGAGGATGCGTTTCTCGTCCGTCTTGCGATCCACTTCGCCATCCGGGCATAGGATGTAGAAATCACCATTGCCGATGCTATCGATCATGAAATCGACCGTCTGTTCACCTGTCCAAGCGCCCGACGGCTTTTCCGTCCGGCCATTGGCGGTCAGGCCGGTGAAGACGAAGCCGGGGATGAGAAGATGTGCCGAAACATGGCCGTTCGGTGCGTTTCTCAATTCATACTCCAAGGCCTCGGTGAATGCCTTCACGCCTGCCTTGGACACGTTGTAAGCGGGATCACCCGGTGGCGTGGTGATGCCCTGCTTGGAGCCGGTGTTGATGATGAGGCCCGGCTCACCATGGGCCAGCATGCCGGAGCCGAAGACACGGCTTCCGTTGACCACGCCCATCAGGTTGACGCCGAAAACCTTGTCCCAGTTTGCCTGCGGGCCAAAGATGGCGCTGCCTGGCTGCACGCCCGCATTGTTCATCAGCACATGCACGCGCCCGAACCGCTGAATAACCGCGCGCTCCAGCGCCTCCAGCTCATCGAGTTTCGAAACATCTGTTGGAATGGAGACAATCTGCTCATTGCCATTCTCGGCAAGCATGGCGATCTCGCTTTGTGCAGCGGCAAGCCTCTCACCATCGAGGTCAACAAGCACAACGCTCATGCCGAAACTGGCGAATTTGCGGGCAGCGGCAAGGCCGATGCCGGATGCTGCGCCGGTGACGACGGCGACATTGTCTTGTGCGAATGCGTTGTGAAGGATCGTCATTGGTTTCTCCTTTTCGCTGCCGCTTCAAATCTCCGGCAGCGACGTTCCATGGAACCATGCGCTCTACTGACGCGATGTGCAGTCTAGTCTTATCGGCCCTCTAAGTCACATGAAGATGAAAGCGCTCCAACCGCATGCCGCTTTGCATTTTTGTTGCACACGCCGATAAACTCGCTAAAAGTGCCGAAATCCCAAGGAAAATGGCGATATCCTGATGTCGCCGACACGCAAATGGATTTCATTGATGGCCCTTCCAAAAGACGTAAAGAAAGTCGTTCTCGCCTATTCCGGCGGACTTGATACCTCCATTATTCTCAAATGGCTCCAGACCGAACTGAACGCCGAAGTGGTGACCTTCACCGCCGATCTCGGCCAGGGCGAAGAGCTGGCGCCTGCCCGTAAAAAGGCCGAGATGATGGGCATCAAGGAAATCTTCGTTGAGGATGTGCGCGAAGAATTCGTGCGCGATTTCGTCTTCCCGATGTTCCGCGCCAACGCCGTTTACGAAGGCGTCTACCTGCTCGGCACCTCGATTGCCCGCCCGCTGATTTCCAAGCACCTGATCGACATCGCCAAGAAGACCGGCGCCGATGCCATCGCACACGGTGCGACCGGCAAAGGCAACGACCAGGTTCGTTTCGAGCTTTCGGCCTATGCGCTGAACCCGGATATCAAGATCATCGCCCCATGGCGTGACTGGGAATTCAAGAGCCGTACCGATCTTTTGAACTTCGCCGAACAGCACCAGATTCCGGTTGCCAAGGACAAGAAGGGCGAGGCTCCATTTTCCGTTGACGCCAACCTTCTGCACTCGTCGTCCGAGGGCAAGGTTCTGGAAGACCCGGCGGTTGAAGCACCCGAATACGTGCACATGCGCACTATTTCCCCGGAAGCAGCGCCCGATAAGGCAACCGTCATCAAGGTTGGTTTCCGCAAGGGTGATGCCGTCTCCATCAATGGCGTTGAAATGTCGCCGGCAACGCTTCTGGCCGCACTCAACGATTACGGTCGCGACAACGGCATCGGACGTCTCGATCTGGTTGAGAACCGTTATGTCGGCATGAAGAGCCGTGGCGTTTACGAGACACCCGGCGGCACGATCCTGCTCACCGCTCACCGCGCCATCGAATCCATCACGCTTGACCGCGGTGCCGCTCACCTCAAGGATGAGATCATGCCGCGCTATGCGGAACTCATCTATTACGGCTTCTGGTTCTCGCCAGAGCGCGAAATGTTGCAGGCCCTGATCGACAAGAGCCAGGAACATGTCGACGGTGAGGTAACGCTGAAGCTTTACAAGGGCAATGTCATGGTCACCGGCCGCGAGAGCGACAAGTCGCTCTACTCCGACAAGCTGGTTACCTTCGAGGACGACCAGGGTGCATACGACCAGAAAGATGCGGCAGGCTTCATCAAGCTCAACGCGCTGCGCCTTCGCACGCTGGCCAAGCGCAACCTTAGCAAGTAAGCTGTTACAGAAATGACGTTGAAAGCCCCGGTTCTCCGGGGCTTTTTCATGTCTGCCTACGCGATATGATGACGAAACCAATATAGCTTGCAGCCGCACTCAGTTCCATCAGCGGAATGATGGTACCGAAGCCCACCAAGGGTGACCCGAACAGCGAGGCTGCGATCCCGGCTGCAAAACCCGCGCTCATTTGGATAAAACCCATCATGGCTGATGCAGACCCTGCAATATGGGGGAACTGCGTCATTCCGGCGGTGATGATGTAGGGGGTCAAAAGCGCAAGCCCGAATGTTGCCACGGCCACCGGGGTCATGATGGACAGGAAAGAGGGCGTGACGAGATGGACGGATAGAAAAATCAACAGGCCGCCCAGAGCCGACAGGGAAACACCGATCACCGGCGCGCGCCGGTCTCCGATTTTTTGCGCAAGGAGGCGCAGGGCAATCGAGCCGAAGAAGTAAGATCCCGATTGCATCAGCATACCCACACCGAATTCTGTCGGGGAAAGCTCGACTTCGTTGATGAGGACGAAAGGCAGCATGGTCGATTGGGCGTAAAGTGCGCCGACCGACCCGCCTAACACCAGCGCCGACAACAAAAACCGTGACGATGCCAGAAGCTCATCATAAGCACTGAGAAGGCGTGACGGACGAAGACGGCTCGGGTCCGGCACCGTCGTTTCGCGAAGACAAAAGACAATGGTGGTAATCGATATCAGTCCGAAAGCGAGCATCAAGGCGAAGACCGATTGCCAACCGAAGGCCAGCAACGACAAGCCACCAATCGTCGGCCCCGCCGCCGGACCGACCGCCAGCATGATGCCGATGAGGTTGAGAATGCGGGTTGCCTGTGGCCCGCTATACTGATCTCGCACCACGGCGCGGGCGACGGTCACGCCCACCGACGCCCCTATCCCCTGAATGAGGCGCGCGGCAAGCAGAGTGTCGACATTGGCCGCGAAAGCTGCAAGCGCTCCACCCACGAGGTAAATCAGGAGAAACAGAATGGTCGCCTTGCGACGGCCAAACGCATCCGACATCGCGCCTGAAACAAGCTGGGCAACGGCAAAGCCACCGAAATAGAGCGTCAAGCTCATCTTGATGGCCGATTCCGTCGTCGCAAACGCTCTCACGAGTTCAGGCATGGCAGGCGTGTAAATCGCCATCGAGACAGGGCCAAGTGCGGTAAGCATGGCACCGAGAATTGCGGTGCGGCGAACCGTCATGGCCGGAGTGGTGACGTTCATAAAGGGTTCTGCTGGTTTTTGTCGCTGACTGCGGTTTGCAGATTTTTCTGCATAATCGTCAGAAGCGCGTGAAATTTCTCAAAATCACCCTCGTCAAAACCGCTGGCCGCCTGATCTATCAACAGGCCGACCTCTTCACGAACAGCAAGCAGCAGATCAGAGGACGTTTGCGTCAGGTAGATGCACTTGGAACGACGGTCATCCGGGTTCGGGCGTCTTTCAACCAGATCGAGCGATTCCAGCCTGTCGAGATAGGTGCACACCGTCATTGGCTCGAGCCCGATGCGCGTGGCGATATCGGCCTGCTTGCTGCCATCGATGGCAGCAACGGTCAAAAGCGCCCTCGCCTCACCCGGTGTCAGGCCAAGTCCCGCGTCGCTGATGCGACGCTCGAAAGCGCTGTTCAGAAACCGGACACTGCTGTTGAGCAGGAATGCCAGCGATTCTTTTTCAGTCGAAGTGGCCATGCATCACCTGTTTCATAAGCGTTCCTTACTAAAAACTATGCGGCCATCTGGCAAGGGACAGCGCATGTTGTTGATCCCTAGATATTGAAACGCACTCGTAGCCATGCCCATATGGCGCATGAACAGCATCTGCATGAGGACGAACCGATGACATCGACCACAGCCCAATATTCCGCCATCACGGACTGGAACGGGACGAACGGGCTACCCCGGTTCGACGCTGTCAGGGACGAGGACTTTGCCGGTGCCTTCGAAACCGCGCTCGCAGCACATGATGCAGAAATCGACGCGATTGCCGATAATGCCGAGGCACCGAGTTTTGCCAATACCATTGTCGCTCTCGAAGTTGCCGGTGATGTATTGTCACGTGTATCTGCGTTATTCTGGAACAAGGCTGGCGCTCACACCAACCCCGATATTCAGGCACTGGAGCGCGATATTGCTCCGAAAATGTCGCGGCATTATTCGAAAATTGGCATGAACGAAGCGCTGTTCAAGCGCATCGACACGTTGTGGGAGAAACGCGACGAATTGGCCCTCACCGGTGAAGAACTGCGCGTTCTCGAACGTCACTGGAAGGGCTTCGTGCGCGCCGGTGCCAAGCTTGCCAAAGACCATCAGGAACGGCTGGCCGCCATCAACGAGGAACTGGCCGGGCTCGGCGCAAAATTCGGACAGAATGTTCTCGCGGACGAGAAAAGCTGGAAACTGCTTCTTACCGAAGAAGACGAGCTCGCAGGCATCCCCGATTTTCTGAAAGATTCCATGGCGGGTGCTGCGCGCGAGCATGGCGAAGACGGCAAATTCGCCGTCACCCTGTCGCGCTCCATCATCGAACCGTTCCTGACATTTTCCGAACGCCGCGATTTGCGGGAGCAAGCCTTCAAGGCTTGGGTCGCCCGCGGTGAGAATGGTGGAGAGACCGACAATCGCGAAACGGTGAAGCGAACGCTGGAACTGCGTGACGAAAAAGCAAAGCTTCTCGGCTACGTAAATTTCGCTTCTTACAAGCTGGATAACACCATGGCGAAAACGCCGGATGCCGTGAACGCGCTTTTGACCCAGGTTTGGGAAAAAGCTGTCGAGTGCGCCGGTGAAGAAGAGACCGAACTGGCAGCCGTCATCAGAGATGAAGGCAAAAACCACGATGTCATGCCGTGGGACTGGCGTCATTACGCCGAAAAACTGCGGGCGAAAAAATTCAGTTTTTCCGAGGCCGAGCTTAAGCCCTATTTACAGCTGGAAAAGATCATCGAAGCCTGCCTCGACGTGGCACAAAGGCTTTTCGGCATCCGTGCCGTCGAGCTTAAAGATGTCACCGCTTACCACCCGGATGTCCGCACATTCGAAATTCGCAATGAACCGGGCGACCTTGTCGCCATGTTCCTCGGCGATTTCTTCGCCCGGCCATCGAAACGTTCCGGCGCATGGATGAGCGCGTTCCAGTCTCAGCACAAGCTGCCCCTGAAGAACGGTACGGTTGGTGAATTGCCGATCATCTACAATGTCTGCAATTTTGCCAAACCATCACAGGGCAAGCCAGCGTTGCTCTCTCTGGACGATGCCCGCACACTGTTTCACGAATTCGGCCATGCGTTGCACGGCATGCTATCCAACGTGACCTACCCATCGGTTTCGGGAACAGGCGTCTCCCGTGATTTCGTGGAACTGCCATCGCAGCTTTACGAACACTGGCTGACCGTGCCTGAAATCCTTGAGAAATATGCCCTTCACTACGAGACCGGCGCTCCGATGCCAAAGGCACTGCTGGACAAGGTTCTGGCCGCCCAAACCTTCAATGCCGGCTTCAACACGGTCGAATTTACCTCGTCGGCACTGGTCGATATGGCCTTCCATACACGCGGTACCGTCGATGACCCGATGGCGGTACAGACCGAAATTCTGGCATCGCTCAACATGCCGAAATCCATCGTTATGCGCCACGCGACGCCGCATTTCCAGCACGTCTTTTCAGGCGATGGATATTCAGCGGGCTACTATTCCTACATGTGGTCGGAGGTTCTCGATGCAGATGCCTTTGCGGCCTTCGAAGAAACTGGCGACCCCTTCAACGCCGAAATGGCCCGCAAGTTGAAGGACAACATCTACGCCGTCGGCGGCTCTATTGATGCGGAAGAAACCTATCAGGCGTTTCGTGGCAAGATGCCAAGCCCCGATGCGATGTTGCAAAAGCGCGGCCTTGTTACTGGTTGAGCTTGGCAGAAGGCACCCGAAAACTGTCATAAAACTCTGATACGGCGTTTCTGCAAGGGGCTTATGTGGTTGCCCCCCTTTCGCATTTGCAAAAAAAAGGTTATAGGCCCGCCAGACTAAATTGGCGCATCTAAGATATGACGCCCCAACTTCAGAGATATTAAACAATGGCAATTCGCAACATCGCGATTATCGCGCACGTTGACCATGGCAAAACGACGCTCGTTGACGAGCTTCTGAAACAGTCCGGTTCGTTCCGCGAAAACCAGCGCGTTGCAGAGCGCGTCATGGACAGTAACGACCTGGAAAAAGAACGCGGCATCACCATTCTCGCCAAGGCGACGTCTGTCGAGTGGAAGGGTGTTCGCATCAACATCGTAGACACCCCCGGCCACGCCGACTTCGGTGGTGAAGTCGAGCGTATCCTGTCGATGGTGGACGGCGCGATCGTTCTGGTCGACTCGTCTGAAGGCCCAATGCCGCAGACCAAGTTCGTCGTATCCAAGGCGCTCAAGGTTGGTCTCCGCCCGATCGTCGCGATCAACAAGATCGACCGTCCCGATGGCCGCCACGAAGAAGTCATCAACGAAGTGTTCGACCTTTTCGCGAACCTCGATGCGACCGACGAGCAGCTCGACTTCCCGATCCTTTACGGCTCCGGTCGCGATGGCTGGATGAACGTCAACCCGGAAGGCCCGAAGGACGAAGGTCTGGCACCGTTGCTCGATCTCGTTCTCAAGCACGTGCCTGAGCCAACGGTTGAAGAAGGTCCGTTCCGTCTGATCGGCACGATCCTCGAAGCCAACCCCTTCCTCGGCCGCATCATCACCGGTCGTATCGCATCCGGTTCGATCAAGCCGAACCAGGCCGTCAAGGTTCTGGGCCAGGATGGGAAGATCATCGAAACTGGTCGTATTTCGAAGATCCTCGCTTTCCGCGGCATCGAGCGCACAGCCATCGATGAAGCCCATGCAGGCGACATCGTTGCCATCGCCGGTCTCTCCAAGGGCACCGTCGCCGACACGTTCTGTGATCCTTCGGTTACCGAAGCCATGACCGCACAGCCAATCGATCCGCCAACGGTAACGATGTCCTTCATCGTTAACGACTCGCCGCTGGCCGGCACCGAAGGCGACAAGGTTACGTCGCGCGTTATCCGCGATCGTCTCTACAAGGAAGCCGAAGGCAACGTGGCGCTGAAGATCGAAGAAGCCGAAGGCAAGGATTCGTTCTTCGTGTCCGGCCGTGGCGAATTGCAGCTTGCCGTTCTCATCGAGACTATGCGTCGCGAAGGCTTCGAGCTTGCTGTTTCGCGTCCGCGCGTTGTGATGCAGAAGGACGAGAACGGCCAGACCATCGAGCCGATCGAAGAAGTCGTGATCGACGTGGATGAAGAGCATTCCGGCATCGTTGTTCAGAAGATGTCCGAGCGCAAGGCAGAAATGACCGAGCTTCGTCCATCCGGCGGCAACCGCGTTCGCCTGAAGTTCCTGGCTCCAACGCGTGGCCTCATCGGCTACCAGTCCGAACTTTTGACGGATACACGCGGCACGGCAATCATGAACCGTCTGTTCCACTCCTACCAGCCGTTCAAGGGTGCTATCGCTGGTCGCGTCCAGGGCGTTCTGTTGTCGAACGGTTCCGGTGAAGCTGTTGCCTACGCCATGTTCAACCTTGAAGATCGCGGCCCGATGATGATCGAGCCCGGCGAAAAGGTTTATGCTGGCATGATCATCGGCATTCACACACGCGACAACGACCTCGAAGTCAACGTTCTCAAGGGCAAGCAGCTCACCAACATCCGCGCCGCCGGTAAGGATGAAGCCGTGAAGCTGACGCCTCCGATCCGCATGACCCTTGACCGCGCTCTGTCGTGGATTCAGGACGATGAGCTGATGGAAGTGACGCCAAAGTCCATCCGTCTGCGCAAGATGTTCCTGGACGCCAACGATCGCAAGCGTTTCGACAAGGCAAAGCTTGCTGGCTGATTTCTGACAGAGTTTCTAAATCAAGAACCCGGCCTCCGCGCCGGGTTTTTTGTTATCTGGCCTCTTCTTTACGCACCCGGCATTTATTCCCGGGACTGAGTCGGACGGCGCTTGCCTCAATGGTAAATATAGCGTTAATTTTCTGGCATCATCCACATGAATAGGCTGTGGGTAAGCTTCACGCCGTTAACCTTTATGGCTGGTAAGTTTTCCCCGTCGGGATCAGAATCGCGTTATGAAAACGTTATCCATAGACATTCGCCGAGCAGAGCCGGACGATGCGCGCGCCATTTCCGACGCGCACAGATCGTCCTGGCAGCAGGCCTATGCGGGTCTCATTCCCCATAAGCCACTTCGGCAAATGCTGGACCGCCGCAATGAGATGTGGTGGCGCAAAGCAACACGCGGTTCGGCCACCATGCTGGTCGTAGAAATTTCCGGCGTTGTTGCGGGATACACAACACTGGGCCTCAGCCGTGCGCGTGGCCTTCCCTATGATGGCGAAATCTACGAGATTTATCTGCGGCCTGAATATCAGGGTATGGGGCTCGGCTCCGTGCTTTTCATCGAGGCACGGCGTCTGCTGAAATCTCTCGGCTGCAATGGTGTCGTCGTGTGGTGCCTTGAAGATAGCGATGTCGCCAGCCGTTTCTTTCGCTCGCATGGCGGCAAGGACGTGGCGGAAGGCATGGAAGATTTTGACGGCACCCAATTGCGTAAGCTCGGCTACGTCTGGCACTAAAACTCCCGATCCCTCACCTGTTTTTCAAGCAAACGCATCCTGACGTCTCTATGTTTCGACAGGTGTACCATGCAGGCTCGGTTTGGCCTTCAAATACACGCGATTGTGCGCTATTGCCGCAGTAGGCGTTTATTATGGCCCTGCTATCAGTAAGATTTCGGAGTGAGAGATGGAAAAGTTCACCAAACTGACGGGTGTTGCCGCCCCCATGCCGGTCGTTAACATCGACACGGATATGATCATTCCGAAGGACTATCTCAAAACCATCAAGCGCACCGGCCTCGGCACCGGCTTGTTCGCAGAATCGCGCTATCTGGAGGATGGTTCGCCCAACCCGGATTTCATTTTGAACAAGCCCGCCTATCAGAACGCGCAGATTCTCGTGGCTGGTGATAATTTCGGCTGCGGTTCGTCGCGTGAACATGCGCCGTGGGCGCTGCTGGATTTCGGCATTCGCTGCGTCATCTCCACCAGCTTTGCCGATATTTTCTACAGCAACTGTTTCAAGAACGGCATTCTGCCGATCGTCGTCAGCCCGGAAAATCTGGAAAAGCTGATGGATGACGCATCGCGCGGCTCCAACGCCGTTGTCACCGTCGATCTGGAAAATCTCGAAATCAGCGGCCCTGATGGCGGCACGATCTCGTTCGAACTCGATGAGTTCAAGCGTCACTGCATGTTGAACGGCCTCGACGATATCGGCCTGACGCTGGAACATGCCGGTGCCATTGATACGTTCGAGAAAAGCAATGCCTCCGCCCGCCCCTGGGCCTAATCGCTTCCGCCCGCATTCAGAGCCGGTTTGATCTCCACCCGTACCGAATCGCCTCTTGCCTTCCTTGAAATAGGCCATCTGCAAGGCTAAGAAGCCCGCACCCCGCAACGATTGACGTTGCGGGAAAAGGATTTTGACGCGCCTGCCGCTTAAACCAAACAAGGTTTTGCGGCGTGGCCAAGGAGGGTTTTCATGACAGTGCGCACGCTTTTCCTGCTGCCCGGTGACGGCATCGGCCCCGAAGCCATGGCTGAGGTCCGCAAGCTGATCGATTATCTGAACAGCGAAAAGGCCGCAGGCTTTACGACCGAAGAAGGCCTCGTCGGCGGCAGCGCCTATGATGCCCATGGCGTGGCAATTTCCGACGCAGACATGGAAAAGGCGCTCGCGGCAGACGCCATTCTGTTCGGCGCCGTTGGCGGCCCCAAGTGGGATGGTGTTCCGTACGAGGTAAGACCCGAATCCGGTCTCCTGCGCCTGCGCAAGGATTTGGAGCTGTTCGCAAACCTGCGCCCGGCGATCTGCTACCCGGCGCTCGCTGCCGCGTCCTCGCTGAAGCAGGAACTGGTCGAAGGTCTCGATATCCTCATCGTTCGTGAATTGACGGGCGGCGTTTATTTCGGCGAGCCGAAGCAGATTATCGATCTCGGCAACGGCCAGAAGCGCGGCATCGACACCCAGATCTATGACACGTTCGAAATCGAGCGCATTGCCAGCGTTGCCTTCGAGTTGGCACGCACCCGCGACAACCGCGTCTGCTCCATGGAAAAGCGCAACGTCATGAAGTCGGGCGTGTTGTGGAACCAGGTCGTCACCGAAACCCACGCGGCGAAATACAAGGACGTGCAGCTGGAGCATATGTTGGCCGACGCCGGTGGCATGCAGCTGGTGCGCAAGCCAAAGCAGTTCGACGTCATCGTTACCGACAATCTGTTCGGCGACATGCTCTCCGACGTGGCCGCTATGCTGACAGGCTCTCTCGGCATGCTGCCATCGGCCTCGCTTGGCGCGCCGGATGCCAAGACCGGTAAGCGAAAGGCGATGTATGAGCCTGTGCATGGCTCTGCCCCTGACATTGCCGGCAAGGGCATCGCCAACCCGATCGCTATGATCGCGTCCTTTGCCATGTGCCTGCGCTACTCGTTCAACATGGTGGATGAAGCCACCAAGCTGGAAACAGCCATCGCCAACGTGCTGGACAAGGGCATCCGCACCGCAGACATCGTCTCAGATGGCAGCCGTCAGGTCAGCACGTCTGAAATGGGTGACGCAGTATTGGCAGAATTCAAGGCGCTTTTGGCGGCGTAAGAGAGACCGGCTGGGCAGGGGGCGTTGCGCCTTGCCCAGCATTATTCTCAGATAAGAGATGTTCATATCTTTTGTCGGTCAGCGTTTTCAAAAACGCGACGATAGCATCCACCCGCTTGTCATCCAGCGCGGGTGCCGCCGTCAGCTCCGTCATGGCGATATTGTCAGCCACCTCAGGCGCATCCCATGCCTGCCCCGTTTCAGGGTTGATCTGACGGCTGGGCTTCTTGCTTTTGTATTTCACGTAAAACAGCACGACCGTGCGCAAATCTTTGAACACGCCATTGTGCATGTAAGGACCGGTCACAGCGACATTGCGGAGAGTCGGCACCTTGAACTTGCCGCGCTGTGCCGGATCGCCCGCAACAGCAGGGTTCTGTGCCAGCCCAAGATCGACAGCATCAGGCTTCGCCCCATTCGCTGCCCTGACAGCCTTGTTGGCGGGAACGCCGATGTTGAAATATTTGTGGTTGGTGAAGATGCCATCGGAGAGCCCGTTCGTACCTCTGATCTCATGACACGTATTGCAGTTGGTAAACTGGGTTGAAGAGATCAGCACCCGGCCAAGCTCTTCCTGATCCGTCAGCTTTTCCTCACCACGCAGGAAACGATCATATTTCGAATCGAAGGTCGAAAACTCCTCGGAACGCTCAAAGGCAGCGAGCGCCTTGGTCATTGCCGCAAAGGCGGCATCATCGGTCTTGAATACATCACCACCGAATTGCGTGCCGAAAGCTGCTGCATAATCCGGGTTTTCCTTCAGCCGCTTCGCGACAGTGGCCTTGTCCGGCATGCCCATTTCAATCGGGTTCAACGGAGGGCCAGCGGCCTGGTCTTCCAGGGAGGACGCACGCCCATCCCAGAACTGACCGCCAACATATTCGCCCGCCGCGTTTTTGCCGAAAGGTGGCGAGAATTTCGCATAGGCAGCACTTGGCGCATTGCGGTCGCCCAGAGAGCCGCCATCGTCCCCCAGAGACACATCATGACCGACTTTGTCGCTCTCGCGTGCATCGGTAAAGCCTGCCGCCTCCATGTGGCAGGTGGAGCAGGACATGGTGCGGTTCATAGAAAGGTTGTTATCGTGGAAGAGCGCGGCACCCAGCTTTTCCAGCGTGGCGTAATCTTCCCCACTATGCGCAGGATCGCCAGTCCCGATACCGGCGGGCAACAGGAGACACGCACTTGCAGTGATGACGCAGATGATATGCCTGATCATGGCAGACGCCGAAATCGATGAAACTGGGGTGCTCTATAGCACCTCAATTCCGCGAAGCACAGAAACTTTCTGTGCCCGCTCCACTTTGCCGCAGCGGATGGTTCAGTCGATCTGGAAATAATTCTCGAAGGATTCCGGAAAGTTCTGTCGTGCCACCCGTTCATCGATAACGAGCATGGATTGGTAAGACAGGGGATCGAAATCCTTGTCCGCAGGCAGCACTTCACGACCGAACAACAGGCTTAGACGGGCCGCATCGAGGTTTCCACGCTCGAACGGCTCGTTGCCGAACTGGTGCCACAGCGCATGCAGGAAGGCTGCATCCACCTTGTGTTCCGCCGAGTCATTCCGTGCACGGCGCGGAATATGTTTGACGGGCGTTACGCCGCGCGGATTTGCGCGGCGTATGGTGAACTGTATACCCGTGCTCGGCATGCCGGATGGAAAGCCGCGGTGTTTCGTCATTTCAGGCAGCTTTGCCATCGTCTTTTCCTTATGCTTTGCCGATTTTGTCCTGTGTCTTCGTGTCGAAGTCGGACGCATCGTGGCGTTCGTGCAATTGTTCCGAAGGATCGCCATTGACCTTGTTGACCATGCGACCCCGCTTTACCGCTGGACGTTCCGCAATCTCGGCCGCCCAACGCTGAAGGTTCTTATAGCTTTTCACATCCAGAAAGACATCAGCCTTCGGATAGGACTGTCCACGAGCCAGATTGCCGTACCATGGCCAGACTGCGATATCCGCAATCGAATATTCCGAACCGGCCAGATACTGGTTCTCTGCCAGATGGCGGTCCAGCACGTCAAGCTGTCGCTTGGCTTCCATTGCAAAACGGTCGATGGCATATTTGATGTGAATCGGCGCATAGGCGTAGAAATGGCCGAAACCACCGCCGAGATACGGGCCGGATGCCATCTGCCAGAACAGCCAGTTGATCGCCTCGGTGCGGCCCTTGTGATCTTTAGGCAAAAATGCACCGAACTTTTCTGCGAGATAAAGCAGGATCGATCCGCTTTCGAACACACGCGTCGGCTCAGGAGTTGAGTGGTCCACCAGCGCCGGGATTTTCGAATTCGGATTGGCTTTGACGAAATCGGAGCCAAACTGGTCGCCATCGCCGATACGGATCAGCCAGGCATCATATTCAGCACCCGTATGCCCTGCCGCCAGCAGCTCTTCCAGCATGATGCCGATCTTTTGGCCGTTGGGCGTCGCCAGCGAATAAAGCTGCAAAGGATGTTTGCCGACGGGCAATTCCTTATCGTGGGTTGGGCCAGCAATCGGGCGGTTGATATTGGCGAACTGACCGCCATTGCCCTTTTCCCATTCCCAGACATCGGCTGGTTCGTAACCGGCGGGAAAGTTATTTTCGGGGGATTTCTCGGTCATGAAAATCTGTCCTTGTTGAATGGATCAAGCGCCAGCGTCAGCACCCGTACACCAATATAGGAAGACAGCAAAATTCCTCCACCGCAACATCGATGAGAAAAACTTAACCTTTGGCGATCGCATGAAAAAACGTGCCCGTAACGAAGCCGCGCCTACCACCCGATGCGCCAAGCGGCTTGCCAGGCCCATCGGCGATCTGCGCGAAGGGGTCATCACGACCTGGGTCGATGACACGGGCATAGTGAAATTCGTGGCCGCGCAGCACATCACCCGCCTGTCCCAACAAGCCATCGGCGGCGATTGTCGCTTGCCGATACCCAAGGTTCATCTTGCGCTTTGCAAAGCTTGTGGCGTGCGACAGAAGGCCTGTCATCGCATGGGTGACCCCATCTGCATCTTCCAAGGCTTCACCCAGCACCATATAGCCGCCGCATTCGCCATGAATGGGCTTCGTTTGAGAAAAACGCGCCACACCAGCCTTGAAAGTGTCGGCGGAAGCAAGTCGCCCTGCATAAAGCTCAGGATATCCACCAGGTAACCAGCAGACATCGCAGGACGCATCCGGTGCTTCATTGGCCAGCGGCGAGAATGGAACGATCTCCGCACCCGCCTCACGCCAATGGCGCTGGAGATGGGGATAGAGAAACGTAAAAGCCGCATCCTGCGCCAGCGCAATACGCTGACCGGGTGGCGCAATGGCCGCCTCCACTGAGCCCTGCGACAAGTCGACCGGGCGTGCGAGTGCCAGGAGTGCATCGAGATCGATAGAGCTTTCCATCGCCTCAGCGAGACGTTCGATATGCGCATCGATTTCCGGGTGCTCGCTGGCCTGCACCAGCCCCAAATGCCGTTCCGGCAGCACCAGAGACGGATCACGCATCACGCAGCCCGCGACCGGCAGGCCGATCTTTTCGATGGCGTCTGAGCAAAGCGTGCGGTGCCTTTCGCTGCCCGCGCGGTTCAGCACCACCGCAGACATTTTCACAGCAGAATCGTAATGGGCAAAACCATGGGCGACAGCCGCCGCCGTCTGCGATTGGCCAGAGATATCCAGCACCAGCAGCACCGGTATGCCGAACAGCCGCGCCAAGTCAGCCGCCGACCCCGTTCGGTTCTCCGGCACCACGATGCCATCGAACAGGCCCATAGCACTCTCGATCAGCACCAGCTCCGCATCCTCAGCATGCTGCGCAAACAGATGCCGCAGCAAATCCGGCTGCATAGCCCAACTGTCGAGATTGAGGCCCGGACTTCCCGCTGCGAATGCGTGAAAGCCGGGATCGATATAGTCAGGCCCGGTCTTGATGCCGCGTACTTTGACGCCACGCCGTGCAAAGGCGCGCAGGAGCCCGATGGTGACGCTGGTCTTGCCGGAACCCGAACGCGGCGCACCGATGATGATCGCGCGTGCCGTCATACCCCTCTTCCCTTATTCCTGTGCTTGTCACAGGAATCCAGCCAGACCAAGTCCTTGGGCTGAAAAGACTGTCTCCTCCGCGCAGACGCGCGAAGACTGGATTCCTGTGACGAGCACAGGAATGAGGGTGGTGGAGCGCCTTTAACGGTTCTCAAAATAAGCGGTCTCGACATTCACACTGCCTGTTGTTTCCCGATGACGGACAAACCCGTAACCGCTATAGAAACACGATGGAAACGGATGGAAAAAATCTGCGTCGCGGCTGGACGACCGGCGCTTGCGCGACGGCTGCGGCGAAAGCCGCCTGTACCGCGTTGCTGACCGGTGATTTTCCATACCTTGTCGAGATCGAACTTCCAAGCGGCAAGCGCGTCGGTTTTTCGCTGGCGACCAACCATCGTGGTGATGGCTTTGCCCGCGCAGGCGTCATTAAGGATGCAGGCGATGACCCGGATGTGACCCACGGCGCCTTGGTAGAAAGCACCGTGCGCCCCGGAAAACCCGGCACTGGCATCACCTTCAAAGCTGGCAGCGGTGTCGGCACCGTCACTCGGCCCGGCCTGCCATTGGTAGTTGGCGAACCCGCCATCAACCCCGTACCACGCAAGATGATCGAGAAGGCCATCCACGAAGTCGCTGGCGAAAATGCAGATTTCGAAGTGGAAATTTCCGTCGAAAACGGTGAAAAAATCGCCGAAAAAACGCTGAATGGCAGGCTTGGCATCCTCGGCGGCATTTCCATTCTCGGCACCACCGGCATCGTCATTCCGTTTTCATGCTCGTCCTGGATTCACTCCATCTGGCGTGGCATCGATGTGGCCCGGGCGGAAGGACTGACCCATATTCTCGGCGCAACCGGCAATGCCTCGGAAAAAGCCGGGCAAGCTTTGCACGGTCTACCGGAAACCGCCCTGATCGACATGGGCGATTTTATCGGCGGTATGCTGAAATATCTCCGCACCCACCCGGTCGAGAAACTCACCATCGCCGGTGGCGTCGCCAAGATGACCAAGCTCGCCCAAGGCATGCTTGACGTACATTCCAAGCGAGGCCTAGCGGATCTGGATGCGCTGGCAAAACTTGCGACAGAGGCGGGCGGTGAAGAGACTTTAGCGGATGCCATCCGTCACGCCAACACGGTGGCGCATGCCTTCACCATGGCGGGCAGCGCAGGTATAGAACTTGGCAATGTCGTGGCCGAGAAAGCCTGGCAGACGGCGGCGGACGCTCTCAATGTGCCGGAAACGGTGCTTGAGATTCTGGTGTTCGATAGGGACGGAGCGTTACAGGGGCGGTTCGGCTTTGCGCCATCCCATCACGTATCCGCTTTCCCTTCCGGCGAGCGGAATCGGCGCACATAATCCGTGCTGTAAAGCGCGCTCTCTCGAAAGTCCTCTGACGCCAAGCCTTTGCCGACGAAAATCAGCGCCGTGCGTTCCACCGGTTCTTCCGCAAGCTTGGCTTCGATATCACCCAACATGCCCCTGATAATCCGCTCTTCCGGCCATGAGGCCCGAACCACGATAGCGACCGGGCAATCGACACCATAGAGCGGCGTCAGGTCTTCGACCACTTTGGCGATGGCGTGAATGGCCAGATGAATGGCAAGCGTCGCGCCTGTCGCCCCGAAGGCCTTCAAGGTTTCCGTCTCCGGCATTTTGGAGGCACGGCCCGAGATGCGGGTGAGCACAAGGCTCTGCGCCACCTCCGGCACCGTCAACTCCCTGCGCAACGTGGCAGCGGCGGCGGCAAAGGAAGGAACGCCAGGGGTAACAGTATAATCCAATCCTAGACGCTCCAGACGGCGAATTTGCTCGCCCATGGCGCTCCAGACTGAGAGATCACCGGAATGCAGCCGCGCCACATCCTTTCCCTCACGGGCGGCGGCAACATATTCCGCCTCGATATCATCCAGCGACAACGCCGCAGTATCGACGATGCGCGCACCTTCAGGGCAATACTCCAGCAATGCTTTCGGCACGAGCGACCCGGCATAGAGGCAGACCGGGCAGGCGGCGATGAGATCGCGCCCACGCACCGTGATAAGATCTGCTGCACCCGGACCGGCACCGATAAAATGAACCGTCATTCGTCGTCTCCTAAAGTGGCGAGCGCCACCGTCATATCGCCGATCACCATTCGCGGCGCAATCAGCCTTGATCGCGGCCCTAGCGCCGCCAAAGCGGATGCTTCGCTGAGGCTGGGAGAGCCGGAATGTTTCAGGCTCGTTGCCGATTGCGTGATCGTGCGGGCGCTGGCCTGTTCGAAATCCGCCTGCGCCACCACGACGAATGCCATACCAAGCGTTGTCGCGGCTTCCATCAACCCTGGTTCGCCGGCTTTGATCGGTGCCGTTGCGATAAAATCGATCTTTACACCATGCGCCTTTGTCGCCTCATCCAAGGCAGCAATGATTGCCTCTGCACTGGTTCCTTTGCGGCACCCGATCCCGGCGACAATCACGGCTTGACCCACGCCCATTGCGTGACCGGCATGGCCGGACGCCAACCCTGCATGGAGCCAACAGCGGACGCCCGAGCAACCTCAAGTCGGATCAGCGAGCCGCCCAACCGCGCCTGTGCCGCGAGCAAAGTGGCTTCCATTTCCAGCGTCACAGCATTGGCAACCAGCCGTCCACCGGGTTTCAGCGCAGCGATAGCGCCGTCTAGCACGCCAGCTTCACTGCCACCGCCGCCGATGAAGATCGCGTCTGGCGTCGGCAGACCTTCGAACGCCCCCGGTACCGTACCGATCACGATTTCCAGCCCCGGTACGCCGAAGGCTTCTGCGTTGCGCATGGCCCGTTCGGCCCGTTCCGGGTGCTGCTCGATACCGATAGCGCGCAATGAGGGATGCGCCAGCATCCACTCGATACCGATGGAGCCAGACCCGGCTCCAATATCCCACAGCAACTCCCCATGACGGGGGCCGAGCGATGACAGCGTGACCGCCCGAATTTCGCGCTTGGTCATCTGACCATCATGCTCGAAAAGTGCATCATCCAGCCCTTGCGAATAGGGGATAATACGCGCTTTTTCATCCGCCACGACATCGATGGCAACGACATTCAGCGGATCGACATCGCTCAGGGAAAACTTGGCAGCGTTGCCAGTCCGGACTTTCTCACGCGGACCACCAAGAGCCTCCAGCAGACTAAAATCGGAAGCACCGAAGCCAGTCTCCGAAACAAGCGCTGCCAAAAGGGCAGGGGCTTTCTCATCCGATGTCAGAACGATGAGTTTCGCACCGGAATGCAGATGCGGGCGAATAAGATCGATGGAGCGACCGTGTAGCGAAATGCATTCCACATCCTGCAACGCCCAGCCGAGCCGTGAAGCGGCCAACGAGAAGGCCGATGGGGCAGGGTAGGATACGGTTTCTTCAGCAGAGACCTGACGCAGCAGCGTTACACCGACACCGTAGAAAAAAGGATCACCAGAGGCCAGCACGCAGACCTTACGTCCGCGCAACGTGACGACATCCGCCATCTCCACATCGAACGGGACTGGCCAAGGCGACGCTTCGCCTTTAATGGCATCCGCCGCCAGCGCCAAATGTCGTTTGCCGCCAAACACGAATTCAGCCGTTTCAATCGCCCGGCGCGCATCCTCACCCAGTCCGGCAAGCCCGTTCTCGCCAATGCCGACGATGGAAAGCCAGGGGGCTATCGCCTTTTCAGTGGATGCGTTGTCGATTCCGGCATATTCAGAGGCCATGACACGCTCTATACTCATTCTCGGCGGCACGGCGGATGCCCGTATTCTGGCCGGAAAACTGGCGGAAGACTCCGGCTATCGGCTTCTTCTGTCTATGGCCGGCCGTACCCGTGATCCGGTTCAGCAACCGGTGCCGATGCGCACCGGCGGCTTTGGCGGTGCAAGTGGACTGGCCGACTTCATCACGGAAAATCGGTTCGATCTTCTGGTGGACGCGACCCACCCTTACGCGGCCCGCGTCTCTGCAAACGCCGTTGAAGCCGCAAAAATGGCGAATATTCCACTTGTCACTCTGGAACGTCCGGCGTGGGAGAGACAGGTCGGGGATGACTGGCAGAGCGTGGTCGATGTGGAAAGCGCTGTTGCTGCTCTTGGAAACACGAGCACCAAGGCTTTCCTCGCGCTTGGCCGTCAGGAACTGCTGCCCTTCGAGGCCGCACCCCAGCACCATTATCTCATCCGCAGCGTCGATCCGGTTGAGCCGCTTCTGACGGTACCGCATGCCAGGTATATTACGGCGCGCGGGCCCTTCGCTTTGGAGGACGAAATCAAGCTGCTGCGTGAAAATCACATCGCTTCCATCGTATCCAAAAACTCTGGCGGCACGGCTGCCTATGCGAAGATTGAAGCGGCGCGCCAGCTGGGCATAAGGGTGTTGATGATCGAGCGACCGATGCGGGCAAACACCGCGACGGTCCCGAACATCGATACTGCCTTGGCCGCCATCCGCCATCAGCTTTCCCTTTTGGACGAACGTGGTGAATAGACGATAGGCTGCTGCCCACTGCGTTCGATCAACCGTGTTTCAACCGAGCCGACAATGATGCAGGTGGCCATATCGGCCATATCGCTTGCCGCTTCAGACAGCGACACGACCCGCATACGCTCATCCACCCGCCCGGCAGCGCGCCCGAAAATCACCGGCACAGACCCAGGCAGATGCGCACGCAGCACATCGAAAGCCGTTGCCAACTGGTGGGGACGTGCCTTGCTGACAGGGTTGTAAAACGCCATAACGAAACCGGCTTGCGCCGCTGCAACAAGTCGCTTTTCGATCAGCGACCAGGGTTTCAGATTATCCGAGAGGGAAATGGCACAAAAATCGTGCCCCAGCGGCGCACCGGCTCTCGCCGCCACCGCCAGCATGGCCGTCACGCCTGGCACGACAGAAAAATCAATATCTCTCCACTCCGCTGGACCGTTTTCGATGGCCTCGCACACGGCGGCAGCCATGGCAAAAACGCCGGGATCACCACCCGACACGACGCAGACCTTGCCGCCCGCAGCCGCAATCGTCAGCGCCGCCTCGGCGCGGGAAAGTTCCTCGCGATTATCAGAGGCGTGGCGACGTTGGTGCGGTTCCAGCGAAAGTCGATCGAGATAGGGAATATAGCCGAAGAAATCGTCTGCCTCACGCACGGCATCCAGCGCTTCCGGCGTAATTTGACCCAGATTGCCCGGGCCAAGGCCAACGACGGTGAGACGACCGCTCATACGGTTTCTCCACCCGCAGGTCTATCTTTCCAGCCCGGAACCAATACCAGCGAGAAGTAGGGCGCAGGCGAGCCATCGTGCTCGATCAGCCGCATGGCATGACCGTTTTCCATCGTGCCGCGCTCGACATACAGCGCGCTTTGCAGCTTGCCCGCGCGTTCCAGCGCACGGCGGATTTTTGGCAGGTTGCGGCCGACTTTCATGATAACAGCACCATCCGTACCGGAAAGGCGTTCCGTCAGCGTCTCTTCGCCAAGTGTGCCGGGCAGCACGCTCAAGATGTCATCGCCCTGCACCAGCGGCAGCCCGGCCATGGACCAGCAGCCAGACATGGCGGTGATACCCGCCACGACTTCTGCCGGATAGGACGGCGCAAGCCGCAAATGCAGATGCATGTAGGAGCCGTAAAACAGCGGATCGCCTTCGGAGAGCACTGCGACGTTTCGCCCGGCATCGAGATGGATGGCGATATCTCTCGCGGACTGATCGAAGAAACCTGCAATGGCACCACGATAATCGTCGCCGTTCTTGTCGCTCTCGACCGTTACAGGATAGACCAGTGGCATTTCCAGCGTGCCGGGGCGGATGAAGCTTTCGACGATACCGCGCCCGTTGCCCTTGCTGCCCCTCTTGCAGAAAAAGGCGACAACATCGGCATTTTCGATGGCGCGTACAGCCTTCAGCGTCAAAAGCTCTGGATCACCAGGGCCAGTGCCAACACCAATCAGCTTGCCCTTCAAGGCCTTCTGTGGCGCAGGATCGAACAATGCCGCGCTCATAGGCCAGGCCTCGCTACAGCATTGACTGCCGCTGCCGTCATGGCCGAGCCGCCGAGGCGGCCCTTGACGATTGCATAGGGGATGCGCAGCCCACTTTCCTCCAGCGCGTCCTTCGATTCCATCGCACCCACGAAACCAACCGGCATGCCGATAATGGCAGCGGGGCGGGGTGCGCCGCGCTCCAGCATTTCCAAGAGATAAAACAGCGCGGTCGGTGCATTGCCGATGGCCACCAGCGCGCCATCCAGTTTATCGCCCCAAAGATCGAGTGCTGCGGCAGAACGGGTGTTGCCGATGGCCTTTGCCAGTTCCGGGGTTTGTGGATAGCGCAGCGTGCAAATTACCTCGTTGCGGGCGGGAAGGCGCGCACGCGTCACGCCATGCGCCACCATTTCGGCGTCGCAAAGAATGGGCATGCCCGCTTCCAGCGCACCGCGCGCAGCAGCCACGAAATCGGGAGAAAAGCGAAAATGCTGTGCCGCCTCCACCTGTCCGCAGGCGTGGATCATGCGGATGGCGATTTCGGCCTGATCCGGCGTGAAGGCAGAAAGATCAGCCTCTTCCCGCACCATCGCAAAGGAGCGCTCGTAAATCGCGTTACCATCGCGAATATAGTCGTATTCAGTCATCGATCATCCTGTCGGAGCGCCGCGACAATCCTTTGCCTGCCAAGACGGGCAAGCAGGGTGCGGGCATTTTCTCCGGGCTTATGTTCTTTTTCATACAAACGGGCAAGTCGCGAAAGTGCGGCCTTCTGCTCCGTAAAGGGCAAAATAACATCTGGAGCGTCTGAAACACGGCCCAAGTAGCGAAACGCCAGCCCCTCAGGAGAGCCTGAGAAAGCAAGCGGTGCCGATGTGGGATGGGCGCAGCCCTTGCCGCAGCCGGAAAGATGCAGCGTGAGTGACCCATCGAGCAGGCCCGCACAGTCCACCGCCGCATGTTCGGCCAGTTCTCGCGTGGCGAGGAAAGCCGAAGCGCAGGCCGGTTCTCCCGCGCAAACTGCGATGGCAGAACGCGGATCATGGGCATTCGTCACAAAACCGGCTTCACGCGCATGGGTGAGAAGCGTCTGGCAAACCTCTTTGTTTCCGATGAAATACAGGGCATGGCCGGGGCCGGGTCTCACATATTTTATTTCCAGCATGGATGCATGTCGGCAAAGAGCAGACAGAGTATCAGCTGGACTTTGACTATAGGCAGGTGCCAACGCGGCAGCAAACTGCCCACGGGAAAGACGCATTAATCCGTAGGGATGCGCTTCGCCATAAGTCGGGAGGGTCAGGCTTTCCGCCTTCTCCCTGCCGGAGAGAAGGTCGCGGCAGCGGGATGAGGGGCTAAGGTCTTGACCTGCTTCATTGCTATCAACCAACCGTTCCGCACAAACCGTCCGCACCGTTTCAATGTCAAGATCGCGACCGCGCGCGTCGGAACCCCGTTCAGCAAGGCAATTCAGAAGATCGATGACCACACCGGCGGCATGTTCCGTTCGCAGCATACCGGCACGCAATGACGTTTTTTCTGCACCACCCAACATCAATTGCCACAGCACGTCATCATTGAGCCGAACCGCCTTCAGCCTGACATCCGCCAGCAGATCGACCATGCTCACATGGCCACCGCCATCAATAATGATCGACATTTTCGCGGCCAGTCGTTCAGACAGGTTGAGCGTATCCGCGCGCTCCGATATCGGGCTCATAATCGCACGCGGATCGGCAATGGCCGTCTCATCGATGCCTGCAAGAGGTGAAGTTTCTATCGCCAAGCCTCGTCGCAGCGGCAGGCCAAGGGCCAAGACATCCTGTTCAAGGGCCAAAGCACTCTCAGCGGTCAACCCGCGAAATTGCAAACCGCCACGCGCGGTGATGTCGATCAAACCGTTGCCATGCCGGATGGCGAGAGTAGATAGCGCATGCAGATCATCGGGCGAAATATGATCCGTGAAGGCAATGCGGGACAAAAGTCCATCTCCCGTCTGCATCGGAGCAGACAGGGCCGGGCAAACGCCGCGACGGGTGAAAGGGCGAACATCGACACGGCTGGTGGCGCTCATGCGTTCACCCTCGCCCGTTCCGGCTCAATCAGCATCTCCAGTTCCGCATCCACGGCATTGCGTCTGCTGTGCCAGAGGCCACGGCGGCGGGCGGAGAGAAACCGCTGCGCCATCACCTCTGCCGCCTGCGGGTTTTCCCGTAGAATGAAGTCGCGCACCTCTTCATTGCCAAAATATGCGTCGTAGAGCGCCTCGATCAGAGAGGACGACACCGCATGCGTCGTTTCGGCAAAGCCGATCAGCCGGTCCACCGTCTCGGCAAATTCCGCCGCACCGCGTGGCCCATGCCGCATCTGCCCGGCGATGAAGCGCGGATTGATGGCGCGGGCGCGCACGACGCGGCTGATTGCCTGGGCGATAGAACGGGCACGCGGGCGGGCAGGATCGGTGGTGTCCAAGGCCACCACGTCAGCCGATTGACCAAGCGCCGCCTTGGCCGCCGCGAAGCCGCCGATGAAGGCGACGTCAGATGAGCCATCGAGAAGGTCGCGTCCCGGATCATCGCCCGTGTGGACCAGCAGGTCGGCTTTTTCCACCTGGCTTGCAAAGCCTGTATCAGCAAAAACGCCAAGCCCATCCGCGCCACCGAAAGCATGGCTTGCGGCATCCAAATAGGTCTGGCCAAGCTCTTCGCGCTCATCCCAGCGCCCGCTGGCCAGCTTTTCCTCAATGCCGGCACCATAGGTGCCAGGCGCAGAGCCGAAAATGCGGGCCGGTATGTGGCCGAGGCTCGCAGCTTCTTCCCCCAGCGGGTTGTCACCGGCGGCCTCCTCACGCCGTGCGATGGCTTTGGCGGCAGCATCAAGCAGGGCGATCAGAGCCGGGAACATGTCTCGAAACAGGCCCGAAATACGGAATGTCACATCGACACGGGGACGTCCCAGCGCCGCAGGTGGCAGCACTTCGATGCCGGTTACGCGGCCCGTAGCCGGATCATAGATAGGCCTCGCCCCCATTAGATGAAGCGCCTGCCCCACATCCTCGCCGCCATTGCGCAATGAGGCCGAGCCCCAGAGATCGAACACCAGATGTTTTGGCCAATCGCCATGGCTTTGCAAATAATGCCGCAAGACCTCTTCACCTGCCATGCGGCCAAGTTCAAAAGCAGTCGGCGTTGGCATGGTGCGCGGATCGGCGGCGTAAAGATTGCGGCCTGTTGGCAGCACGTCAAGTCGCCCGCGGGCCGGTGCACCGGAAGGGCCAGGAGGGATATGCCGACCATCGAGTGCTGCAAGCAGTGCCGACTTTTCCGCCACTGCACTTTGTACTCTCAGTAGATCGACCTCATCGTTTGCGCAGCGCCCGAACACATGCTGGCCGTCCTTAATCGCGAAATCCTTGAGATCGCAGAGAAAAGCATCGATTCGTGACAGTGCCGTATCGGCATTGTCCTGCAAGCCGATTCCCGCGTCTGCCGCCAGTCCGGTCTCCTGCGCCTTCTCAACAATAAGCTTTGCCAATCGGTCGCGGCGACGACGGTCCAGCCCGTCTGCCTGCGCATATTCATCAACAAGCTGCTCCAGTGCCATCTGCTCAGGCGAAAGCCCGGCTTCCACCAGAACGGGGGGAATGTGACCAATGGTGACGGCGGCAATGCGTCGCTTGGCAACCGCTGCTTCACCCGGATTGGACACGATGAACGGATAGATCACCGGCAACGGCCCTGTGACGATTTCCGGGAAGCAGGCATCCGATAGGGCCACCGTCTTGCCGGGCAACCATTCCAGCGTGCCATGTGCACCGACATGGATGATGGCATGCGCATCCACACCATGACGCATCCACGCGCCGAAAGCGACCAAGGCGTGTCGTGGCGGTAAAGCTGGGTCATGATAATCCACGCGCCGATCTTCGTTGCGACCGCGATCAGGTGCCAGTGCGACGGTCACCGCGCCGAAACGCGCGGCGCGGAAACGGAATGCTCCATCCTCAATGGCATCGTCGTCAGCGTAATGCCCCCAGGTACTCTCCAATGCCTGATTGGCAGAAGGCGAAAGGGAAGCACAGAATGCCGAATATTCGGCAACACCGAAACCAACGGTTTCGTTCTCGATGCGGTCGAGCAACCCACGCGCCGTCTCGGGAATGTCGTCTACCGCATATCCGGCATCGCGCAGATCATGTAGCATTTCCAGTACGCTTTGCGGTACATCCAGACCCACCGCATAACCGGTTCGGCCGGGTGCCGCGCCCGGATAATCCGGCATGAGAATGACAAGGCGTCGTTGAGATGGTGCCGCAGTCTTCAGCCGAAGAAAGGCCGCCACGCGGTCTGCAACCTGCTCGACGCGGTCGGGTTCCGGAATATTGACCAGACCCTGCCCTCCATTCGGATCAGGCTGCTTGAACGAAATGACCCCAGCCAGCAGTCTGCCATCCAGCTCCGGCAGCACCACATGCATGGCAAGATCAGAGGGATTGATCCCGCGCACGTTTTCCGTCCAACCATCACGCCGGGTCGTGGCCATGATGACTTGAAACGTTGCCACATCCAGCCGTTCGAACAGGGTTTTACCGCTCTCATCCGTCTGGCTGGCAAAGGCGGTTGCCGCAATGATCGCCGCCGGTTTCAAATGCGCAAGTGTCTCTTCCAGAAACCGGATCGCGTCCTGATCCTTCAAGCCGCTAACGAAAATCGGCAGCGGTGCGAAGCCTTTCGCGCGCAAAGCACCAAACAGCGCATCGATGGGTGCCACATCTGCGGCCAGCAACATGGAACGATAAAACAGGATGGGCAGGATAGGGGCATTTTCTGGAAATTCATGGAGCGCCTGGGCGAGATCGACAGATCCCTCTCCTGGTCGATAGAAACCGGCTTTCGGCAGAGGTTCCGCCACGATATCCGGCCATGCATCGCCACGTGCAACAGCGGTCAGCCCAGCTGCCACACGGA
Source organism: Agrobacterium sp. DSM 25558 (assembly GCF_900100825.1). Classification (NCBI taxonomy): domain Bacteria; kingdom Pseudomonadati; phylum Pseudomonadota; class Alphaproteobacteria; order Hyphomicrobiales; family Rhizobiaceae; genus Agrobacterium; species Agrobacterium sp. DSM 25558. The sequence goes on from NZ_FMUD01000011.1 coordinate 54,466, forward strand.
TCATATTATCAGGACCGCCTGCGCGGAAAAACGAAAGGATGGTATTGAGTGTTTCAAGATCGACGGTGGAAGCCGCCTCCAGCTTTTCGTCCCGCTCGCTGCATTCACCGGGCAACAACACCAGCTTGATCCCGCGATGACGCGCCATTCTCGATAGCTGGTCCACCCCATAACGCCAGCGCTCAGCGCCGCCGAGAATCCGGATAAGGATCAATTTGGCATGTTCGGCCGTCTTTTCGATCCACAGATCGACCGACATGGGGTGGCGAAGCTCGGAAAGATTGGCGGATACCAGCGAGACAGAACCGTCGCCAGCGTGCGCCCATCCGCGTTCCAACCCAGCAAGATCGCTGGCGGAAAAAGACATCGCCACCACATCCGCCCGTGGCTGGTTGAGATCAACCGGCTCGATCAGGTCATCCAAAGACGAGGATGTGGTGGCAAGGATGTGCATGGATCAGGCTGCCAACATCCGCTCGATTTTTTCGCGGTTGATGCCTTTTTCGCCGATCACCACAAGGCGGCTGCGGCGGACTTCACCGGCAGCCCAGGGACGATCGAAGTAATGGTTGACCCGTGAACCGACGGCCTGCACCTGCAAACGCATCGGCTTGGAAGAGACCTCAACGAAACCCTTGATGCGCAGCACGTTTTCAGAAGCCGCCGTCTCGGAAATGCGTGCAGCCAACGCATCTGCGTCGGTTACCGCATCCAGTTCCACGACAAAGCTGTCGAACTCATCGTGATCGTGGTCTTCTTCCTCGTCGTGATGGGTGTGACGATTATCGATATCCTCTTCCACCGCAAGCCCAAGCCCGATGAGGACAGCAGGATCAATCACCCCATTGGACGCCACGATGATTTTTGCCGCCTTCGGAAGATGTGCATTGATATGCGCCTTAGCGCGCTCGAGACCCTCTGCATCCAGCAGATCGCCCTTGGTCAGAACAATAAGATCGGCGCAGGCAATCTGATCTTCAAAGACTTCCTCGACCGGATCGTCGTGATCCAGCGCTTCATCGTTCTGGCGCTGGGCCGCAAGGGCCTCGAGATCATGCGACACCATGCCTTCGGCAAGGGCTGCACCATCGGCAACAGCCACCACGGCATCCACCGTCACGCGGCTCTTGATAGCGGGCCACTGAAACGCCTGAACCAACGGCTTTGGCAAAGCCAATCCAGATGTCTCGATAAGGATATGCTCTACCCGTGGCTCGCGGCTGAGGATTTGCTCGATGGCTGGCTGGAAGTCATCGGCAACTGTGCAGCAAATGCAGCCATTGGCCAATTCCACGATATTCTCCTCCGGGCAGCTTTCGATGCCGCAGCCTTTGAGAACATCGCCATCGATGCCGACATCGCCGAATTCGTTGACGATGATAGCCAGCCGTTTTCCATCCAGTTTCTCCAGCAGGCCACGTAACAAGGTGGTTTTGCCAGCGCCAAGAAAGCCGGTGATGATGGTGCAGGGAACGCGATCGAGCGTGGTCATGATGTCTCCTCGGTAAAATGCAAAGGGGGAATGCGGGCAACCAAGCCGCGCTTCAAACTGTCAGGCCGTCCGCGCCACGGCATCAGGCCATCCGTGGCCGTTGCCAAAAGGCGTGCACCGACCATCAGGTCGGCGGCATCGTCAGCGGTTAGCGAACCAAACATATAGGACCAGCCGTCCGCACTACGCATCGCCGCACTCAGGCCTCGCTTGCAATTGGCAAGGCAATTGACGCTACGCACCTCGACACCTTCAGTGCGACCAAGCGCGATTGCAGCCTGCGCAAGTGTGGCACCTGGACGGGGCTCCATATTGGGATCGGCTTCATCGCGACAGCTGCGGCACACGAAAACGACGACGCCATGAGACGTTTCACTTTCGGCCTCGGCCGTCATGCCTGGGGATGTCGATGTTATATCCAAGATTAAGCTTTCCGCGCCTGCAAATTCTTTGGGGTGCGGATATCGAAAAACGCCACGCGCCGAGGCACGCTTCGCTGTTCGACAAGACCGACTGACCGGAGCACCCCGCCCGGCAGACGTTTTTCCTGAAGCGGCAGGTCTCCTGGCTCGCAGTATGAAGAACGCCCTTGCACCGCCTTCCCGGACAACATGTCCAGTGGCTTTTGGCGCGGGCTCACCGCTTACAGTTGCGGGGGCAGCCACGGATTGGTCCGCATAACGAATTGAACCGTGTTCCCTCTTAGCTTTTCCCGTTGCCGGAAAAAGACCGTCAGTCCTTAACCCTTATGCCTTGCGGTGCTGGAGTGTCAATGCCGCTCCATGATTGCCGTGAGAACGGATTTGGCTATAGTCGCCGCTTCGAAAAAGCATGCGCCGGAAGGATAAGACGCCATGAACCGCGATATCAGCGACAGCGAGGCCGAACGCCACCGCGCCAAAATGGCCAATCGCAAAGCCGTTCAGGATGCGGAAGTCTCGGAAAAGACCATCGAAAAAGGTCTGCTGATGGTCAATACCGGCCCGGGCAAAGGCAAGTCCACCGCAGCCTTCGGGCTTGCGCTGCGCATGCTGGGCACCAACAGACGCGTCGGCATCGTGCAGTTCATCAAGGGTGCATGGTCCACAGGTGAGCAGCAGGCGCTGGCCCTGTTTGGCGACCGGGTGGAGTGGCGCACCATGGGAGAAGGTTTCACGTGGGACACCCAAGATCTCAAACGCGATGTCGCAGCTGCCACCAAAGCGTGGGAAGAGGCAAAGACCCTGATGGCCGATGAGACTATCAGTTTGGTGGTGCTCGATGAGCTCAATATCGCGTTGCGTTACGATTACCTGCCGCTGGATGAAGTGGTGGCAGCGTTGCAAAACCGCCGTCCGGATCTGCATGTCATGGTCACTGGTCGTAACGCAAAGCCGCCACTGATCGATGCCGCCGACATGGTGACGGAAATGACGCTGGTGAAGCACCACTTCAAGGCGGGTGTCAAAGCCCAGTCCGGCATCGAGTTCTGATCGATGACAGCGCGCGTTTTGATGTTTCAGGGCACCGGCTCTGACGTCGGCAAGTCACTGATGGTGGCGGGGCTTGCCCGTGCCTTCACCCGCCGTGGCCTTTCCGTCATGCCGTTCAAGCCGCAAAACATGTCCAACAATGCCGCCGTCACCGCAGATGGTGGTGAAATCGGCAGGGCGCAGGCTTTGCAGGCGCGGGCGGCGGGTGTCGCCCTTTCCGTACATATGAACCCGGTGCTACTGAAGCCGCAAAGCGAAACCGGCGCGCAGGTGGTGGTGCAGGGCAAGGTGATCGGCAACGCCAAGGCGGCGGATTATCAGCATATGAAAGCGGGCCTGATGCCGCGTGTCCTGGAAAGTTTCGAACATCTGAAGGCCCAAGCCAACCTCGTTCTGGTGGAGGGTGCAGGCAGCGCATCGGAAGTCAATCTTCGCGCCAACGATATTGCCAATATGGGCTTTGCCCGAGCCGCGGATGCACCTGTCATCCTCATCGGCGATATCGATCGCGGTGGCGTCATCGCCAGCCTTGTTGGCACGAAAACGGTTCTAGATGCGGCAGACGCAGCGATGATCGAGGGCTTCATTGTCAATCGCTTCAGAGGTGATCCAACCCTGTTCGATGACGGCATGCGCATCATCCAGGACAAAACCGGCTGGAGCCCGATTGGTCTTCTGCCCCATTTTGCCGACGCCAGCCGCTTGCCCGCCGAAGATGCATTGGGTTTAACGGCACAAGGACAGCGCAAACCGGGCGCAAAAATCCGCATCGCAGTTCCCATCCTGCCGCATATCTCAAACTTCGATGACCTCGACCCGCTGGAGGCTGAGCCCCATGTCGAACTGATTCGCGTGCGGCCGGGTGATGTCATTCCAGCAGATTGCGCACTGGTGCTTCTATGCGGCTCGAAATCCACAATCGCTGACCTGACCACGCTGAAAAATTCAGGTTTCGATGTGGATATCAAAGCTCATCTACGCCGAGGCAGCTATGTGCTCGGCCTTTGTGGCGGCTACCAGATGCTAGGCAACACCGTTGCTGATCCAGACGGCATCGAAGGTGCAAATCTCACGATCGATGGGCTGGGATTGTTGAATGTCGACACCGTCCTGACCGGCGATAAACGGCTCATCTCCGTCACCGGCCAGAGCTTCGATGGAATATCCTTCTCCGGCTATGAAATGCATGTCGGTGTAACCGACGGACCAGATGTCACCCGCCCGTTCTCCACCATCGGCAACCACACCGAAGGCGCGATTTCAGTGGATGGTCGCGTTTATGGCACTTATATCCACGGCCTGTTCGCCGACGATAATCAGCGTAGCGCCTGGCTGAAGCGCCTGGGCAGCGAAAGCTCGACGCTCAATTACGAAGAACAGGTGGATGCCGTACTGGACAGGCTGGCTGACCATATGGAGCGCCATCTCAATCTGGATGCCCTATGGGCTATAGCGCGATGACAGCGGCGATTACGCCGAAGAAACAAATCAACATCGCATCTGCAACACGGGTCAGTTTCAAGGCCTGACGAATATCGGCAGCGGTCAAATCCCGTCGCCCGCCTTCACCCATAAACCGCGCCTCGATCATCTGCCCGCCATAGGAGCGGGGACCGGCGAGCGCAAATCCAAGTGCTCCGGCAAGCGCTGCCTCCGGCCATCCGGCATTGGGCGAGCGATGATGCCGCGCATCGCGAAAAATGGCGTTCACGCCCTCGCGTGGCGACGCACCTTTTACAAAAAAAGCGGACAGAACGAAAAGTAAGCCAGTAAGTCGCGAAGCGGGAAGGTTGACGAGATCATCCAGCCGCGCAGAGGCCCAGCCGAATGCCTCGTGACGGGCGGAGCGATGACCGATCATGCTGTCTGCCGTGTTGATGGCCTTGTAACCCGCACCACCGGGCAATCCCAGAAGCCCGAGCCATAGGGAAGGCGCGACGATGCCATCGGAAAAATTTTCTGCCAGACTTTCTATTGCCGCCCGGCACACGGCGGCTTCATCCAGCTTTTCCGGATCACGCCCCACGATCATCGACACCGCCTTGCGGCCACCTTCGATGCCGTCACGCTCTAGAGCAAGGGCCACGGCCGCAACATGCTGCTCCAGGCTTTTCTGCGCAGGTAGCGATGCGCCGAGCACCGCCACGATCAACAGACCAAGAGGTAGCCATAGAAGTGTTGATTGCAACACCCAGGCAATCAGCACCGTCGAAGCCAGAAAAATGATCAGTGCGGCCACACCCATGCCCTTGCGACGCGAAAATGAATCACTCTCCCGGTTCCATTTTTTATCGAGGAGGGCGATAAGCGAACCGATCCATGTCACGGGATGGCCGATGCGCTTGAACAGCCAGTCGGGATAGCCGACAAGGCGTTCGATCAGCAGGGACAGGAAAGCGAGAGCGAAGAACATGGGCGAGAGGGTACCAGAAAAAGCGCAACCGGCGATCCGCCATGGGGGCAACCTAGGCTACGCGCGCCAGCTTTATCCACAGGCACCCGAACCATGGATCGACCTTTCCACCGGGATCAATCCGCACTCCTACCCGCATTCGCCCATTCCCGCCAGCGTCTTTGCCCGCCTGCCAGAACCGGATGCCGTAGAAAAACTGAGAGATGTAGCCGCAACGGCGTTCGGCGCGCCCTGCGCAACGCACGTCGTGGCTGCTCCCGGCACGCAAATGCTGATGCCGTTGCTGGCGCAATTGTCCGTCCAGAGGGGCGCTAAAACGTGCGGTGTGCTGTCTCCCGCCTATGCCGAACACGCCCGCACCGCCCGCATGGCCGGGCTTTCTGTCACCGAAGTCTCTGATATCAAGGACCTCTTTGCTTTCGATTACGTCGTTGTCATCAACCCAAACAATCCAGATGGGCGGGTGATAGAGCGTGCATCCTTGCTGGCACTGGCCGAGGCCATGCGCAAAAGAGACGGATTGCTCGTGGTCGATGAAGCCTTCATCGAAACCGGCTGCGCCGAAAGCATTGCAGACGCGGCGACCTCAAGCAGCCTCGTCGTCTTGCGCTCCTTCGGCAAATTTTACGGCATGGCAGGCGTCCGCCTTGGCTTCGCCATCGTCCACCCCGATATCGCCGCAGACCTCGAAGCACGACTGGGACCGTGGGCCGTGTCCGGCCCGGCTTTGCACATTGCGACGGAAGCGCTGGCGGACACGCCGTGGCGCGAAATAATGAGACTCCGGCTAAAGGATGAATCGGCGAGGCTGAACGAGATGCTGAGAAAAACCGGTTTGACGATCGCCGGGGGTATATCGCTCTTTACGCTTGTTCGCGATGAGCGGGTACCGCACCTGTTTGTCCACCTGATGCAACACGGCATTCTGACGCGCATCTTTGATGAGAGACTCGCAGATATGCGTTTTGGACGTCCCGGAGAAGAGGCCGGGTGGGCGAGACTGGAAGCGGCGTTGGCTGCGTTCTAAAGCAACGCGATCATCCCAATTCGACGCCATCTTCGGGCTTGACCCGAGGATAACGGTAGAGGGGGCGGCGAACCCGTTACGTCTTATCCCCTGAACAAATAAGCCTCAATCGTTTCAGGCTTCATCTCAATCGAAAAACCTGCCATTTTCGGCGGCATGTAGGCAGCATCCTTGATGTCGCAGGGCTCGATGAAATGCTCGTGCAGATGGTCGACATATTCGATCACCCGACCTTCCTTTGTGCCTGAGACGACGAGATAATCGATCATCGACAGATGCTGCACATATTCGCAAAGCCCGACACCGCCTGCATGCGGCCAGACGGGTAGGTCATATTTCGCGGCGATCAACAGCACGGCCAGCACTTCATTGAGGCCACCCATACGGCAGGAATCGATCTGCACGACGTCGATCGCACCTTCGGCGATGAACTGCTTGAACATGATACGGTTCTGGCACATTTCGCCAGTCGCCACCTTTACCGAACCGATCGCCTTGCGAATCTTGCGGTGACCTGCGATGTCGTCCGGGCTCGTCGGCTCTTCGATAAAGAACGGCTTGGCGAAAGCAAGCTTATTGACCCACTCGATGGCCTGATCGACTTCCCAGACCTGGTTGGCATCGATCATCAGATAGCGATCGGGGCCGATCACTTCGCGGGCGATTGTGAGGCGGCGGATGTCGTCTTCGAGATCACGCCCAACCTTCATCTTCACGTGATTGAAGCCAGCATCAATTGCCTCTTGGCAAAGGCGACGCAGCTTTTTGTCGCCGTAACCCAGCCAACCGGCGGAGGTCGTATAGCAGGCGTAACCCTCTTTTTTCAGGATTTCGACGCGCTCTGCCTTACCGGTTTCGGCTTTCTTCAAAATCGCCAGCGCATCGTCGCGCGTCAGCACATCTGTCAGATAGCGGTAATCAACGATATCGGCGATTTGCTCCGGGCTCATATCGGCCACCAGTTGCCAGACAGGCTTACCCGCCTGTTTTGCCAGCAAATCCCACACTGCATTGACGACGGCACCTGTGGCCAGATGCATGGCACCCTTGTCCGGCCCAATCCAGCGCAACTGGCTATCACCCGTCAGATGCCCCCAATATTTGCCGGGATTTTCCACCACGGTGGAAAGATCAGTACCAACAACCAGATGGCGCATCGCTTCGATGGCCATGCAGCAAATCTCGTTGCCGCGACCGATGGTGAAGGTCAAACCATGGCCTTTCAGGGCGGCATCATCGGTATCGAGAATGACATAGGCGGCGGAATAATCCGGATCGGGGTTCATCGCATCCGAGCCATCGAGGCTTTGCGAGGTGGGAAAGCGCAAATCGAAAACGCGCAAATCAGTAATCTTGGTCATGGCCTCACTCGCAGTCGGGGGTCACAGAATGTCTTGTTGTTGCAGGTCTCAGGCGACTTCCACCATGCCTTTGATGACACCGGCCTTGGGGTTGGTCAGGTCGGCAAAGCGGGCAGGAACGTCGGCCAGCGTCATACGGTGGGTAATCAGCGCTTCCGGTACTTTGCCGGAACGTTGCGCCTCAAGCACCACTTCGAAGTCCTCAAGCGTCGCGTTGCGGCTGCCCAGCAATGTGGTTTCACGCTTGTGGAATTCGGGATCATTGAAGCTGATATCGCTGGCGACGATCGACACAAGCACATAGGAACCGCCATGGCCGACAAAGGAAAAGCCACGCTCCATGGCTTTCGGATTGCCGGTGGCATCAAACACTGCGTCGAAGAAATCACCACCGGTAATCTTGGAAAGATGATCCTTGTCACCCTCGCCAAGGGTGACGACATTCGAGACGCCCAGTTGGTCTTTGCAGAACGTCAACCGGTCTTCGCGGCTGTCGATCATCGTCACCACACTGCCATTCAACACCGCAAAAACCGCAACAGCCATGCCGATGGGTCCGGCACCGACAATCAGTACGTGCTGATCCGCCTTGACCGCACCACGACGGACCGCATGTGCGCCGATCGCCAGAAATTCCGTCATCGCCGCCTGATCGAGGCTGAGACCCTCGGCCTTCAATACGAATTGCTGCGGAACACTCAGATATTCCACCATGCCACCATCGCGGTGTACGCCCAATACGCCGATGTTGCGGCAGCAATTGCTCTTACCTTTCAGGCAAGCGCTGCAATGGCCACAGGAAATGTAGGGAATGATGGTGACGATATCGCCAGCAGACAGCGCACTTCCATCCGGTGCCTCTTCCACCGTCCCGGACAATTCATGCCCCATGATGCGGGGATAGGAAAGGTAAGGCTGATTGCCGGTGAAGATATGCAAATCCGTACCGCACACGCCGATACGGCGGATACGCACCAGAACTTCACCCTCGCCGCGGTGCGGCTTGGGCAATTCCTTGGCTGATAGAAGCCCGGGCTTATCGCAAAAAATCGCCAGCATATGTCACCTGTCAGAAAGAGAATAAAAACGCACGGCATTGCCGCCAAATACCGCAGCATGGTCGGCAGCGGGCACGATGTCACGGCTGAAATCCAGCCACGCCTGGTAATCGCCAGCCAGTCGCAAGACGGGCCAGTCACTGCCAAACATCACCCGTTCAGCACCGAACAGTTCGATAATGGTTTCCGCATAGGGTCTCACCGCCTCCTGCTTTTGATCACCGCGTTCAGTCAGCAGACCTGAGAGCTTGCAATGGACATGGGGAAGGGCCGCCAAAGCCGCCATGTCCCTGCGCCAATTGCCGTAATGACCGCTCGCAATCAAAGGCTTTGCGCCGTGATCGATGACGATCGGGAGCCCGGTGTGGCGGGTCGCAAAGGCAAGCAAATGCGGCAAGTGTTGAGGAAGAACCAGGGCATCGAAAACAAGGCCGTGATCGATCAAGGCTGCAACAGCCGGATCGAGGGCCGGATCTTCGATCCAGCTTACATCGGCGATTTCCTGCAACATCGGTCGCACGCCCTTGAAAGCGGGATGGGAGCGGCTGGCAATCTGTTCAGGCGCATCCGGTGCCTTCATATCGACCCAGCCGACAACGCCTTTGATGAAAGAATGCTTGTCGGCCAGTGCCAACATGAAATCCGTATCAGCAGCCGTTTCCATCGTCTGCACCAGCACCGTACCGGTTACGCCCGCCTGCCGCATCAACGGCAGCAGATCGTCGGGAAGAAAATCCCTGTAGATGGCCTCCAAAGACGGCTGCGGCCATTGGTCTGCACGGTCCTTCAAAAGCCAGAAATGCTGGTGGGCGTCGATCAGCATGGTCAGACCCTGCCTCCCGGCACCGGCGCACCCTCCGCAATCAGCTCCCGCCTTTGAAGCTCTCTCCAGAATTCCGGCGGAATATCCTGCTCGAACCATTCGATGTTGGCAGACAGTTGCTGCGCGTTGCGTGCACCAGACACTACCGTGACCGCAGCGGCATGCGCCAGCGGAAATTGCAGCGCAGCAGCCTGCAACGAGACGCCAAGCTCTTCGCAAACATCGTGGAGAGCATCGACCTTGGCCAGAATATCGGTTGGCGCGTCCTCATAATTGAACTTGCGGTTGCCCGCCAGAATACCGGAATTGAACGCGCCTGCGACGACAATGGCGACGCCGCGTGTAGCACATGTATTGAGGAAATCGAGGCTGCTCTGTTCCAGCAGCGTATAGCGCCCCGCGAGCATCGCAACATCGATGTCGAACACCTCCATTGCGCTACGGACGACTTCCCATTCGTTGACGCCAAGGCCAACGGCACCCGTAGAGCCTTCGTCACGCAGTCTCGCAAGTGCCTTGAAACCACCGCCTGATGTCAGCTGGTCCCAGTAGTGCTGATGCTTGTCGCCGTGGGTGAAAGGACCGATATCGTGAATATAAAGGATATCCGGCTTCAGAATACCAAGCCGCTGCTGGCTGGCCTCGAAGGAGCGCAGGATACCATCATGGGAGTAATCATAGACCGGACGGAAGGGCAGGGGCGCGATATAGGCATCCTCTTCCGGGCCCACCGTATCATCCGGTACCATGACACGCCCAACCTTAGTGCTCAGCGTATAATCGCCGCGCTCATGCTCCGTCACCATCGTACCCAGACGACGCTCGGAGCGGGTATAGCCGTAGAAGGGTGCGGTATCGAAATAACGTATGCCGTGCTGCCACGCCGTGTCGAAAGCGCCCTTGGATTCCGCATAGGGTGTGACGCGATAAAGATTGCCCATCTGTGCGCAACCAAGGCCCATCACGGTCACATCCACATCACGGCGGGGGATTTTACGTTTTTCGAAGACTTTCATCGCGGCACTTTCGAAAGCTAATTCTTGGTAGTTGATATTTTTGGGACGTCATCCTCGGGCCTGTCCCGAGGATCCATTCACGTCGCAAAAAACGAGACGTTGGCAGATGCTCGGGACAAGCTCGAGCATGACGTCAAGTAGACTTAATAAAGAACGTTCTTGGCTTCCGGCTTGTCGATGTTGTCCTTTGTTACCACCACGACGCCGGTGTCCACGAACTTCTCGACTTTCTCCTTGGCAATCAGCTTGGAGATGGTCTGAACACCCAGTTCACCCATCTGGTAGGAACCCTGCACCACGATACCTGCTAGCGTGCCGTCCTTGACGAAGCCCTGAAGGTCCTGGTTGCCATCGAAGCCAATGGCAACAACCTTGCCCGCCTTGCCGGATTGCGCCAGCGCACGGCCGACGCCGATGGCAGTCGGTTCATTGGCACCGAAAATGCCCTTGAGATCGGAATTGGCGGCCAGCACGTCTGTCGTCTGGTTCAGCGCCGTCGCCATCTGCGACTGGGAATAATACGGGCCGACGATCTGGAGCTTGGAGTTGGCCTTGATGTAATCCGTGAAACCGCCAACGCGACCGATTTCAGAACCGGCACCGGCAACATAGGACATGACCGCGATCTTGCCTTCCTTGCCAACCTTTTCGATCAGCGCCTGGGCTGCCAACTCGCCGGCCTTTTTGTTATCGGTCGCGAGGAAGGACTGGTAATATTGCTCGGCACCCTTGGCGAGTTGCGAGTCTACGATGACCACGGGGATGCGGGCTTCCCAGGCCTTTTTCACGGCAGGAACCAGCGCGTCCGGATCGGAAGGCGCCAGAACAATGCCTGCGACCTTACGGTTGACGGCATTTTCCACCATGTTGACTTGATCGGCGATGGCTGATTCCGAGGCCGGACCCTGGAAGGTCATCGTGTTGCCCTTGGAGTCCTTGATCGCAGCATCTGCACCCTTCTGGACGTTCTGCCAGAAGGTGGAATTCACAGTCTTGACGATGACGGCAATTTCACCGGCCTGAACGGTGGAAACGCTCCACAGCGCAATCACGGATGTCAAAAGAGCAGTCGTAAGCTTTTTCATGTTTTCCTCCATTGTGCCGGCGTAGCGATATCTCCTCGTCACCATGCCGGTTTCCCGCGGAAAAGGTCCGCACCCCTATAGATCATCGGCGGTTGCGCAGCTGGTCGATCCAGACCGTACCGAGAATAACCAGACCGATGATAATTTGCTGCGTGAAGGCCGAAACACCGTTCATGTTGAGGCCATTGCGCAAAATACCGATGACGAAGGCACCGATAGCCGTGCCAGAAATCGTGCCGACACCACCAATAAGGGATGTGCCACCGATGACGGCACTGGCGATGGCATCGAGCTCATACATCACGCCCTCGTTCGGCTGCGCCGTGACAAGGCGGGACATCAGCACGCAGCCAGTCAAACCCGCCAGCGTGCCTGACAGCACGTAGGTAAAATTGGTGACGCGGGCGACGTTGACGCCGGACAGCCGGGCAGCTTCCGCATTCGAGCCTACCGCATAGATGTGCCTTCCCAGCACCGAGCGGTTCAGCATGAAGGAAACGGCAATCGCGATCACGATCATCAGAATGACGGGGTAGGGAATGCCGGGGAACACCACATTCGGAAACCCGTCATCGCCGATGTTGACGATGCGAAACAAAGCGCCGTTGCCCAGCACACCAAAGGACTCACCAAGGCCGGAAACGGCCCGCGCACCGGTGATTTGCAGCGCAACGCCGCGGGCGATCAGCATCATGCCGAGTGTTGCGATAAACGGCGGCAGCTTGAAGCGCGTGACCAGCAGGCCATTGATAAGGCCGCACAGAGAACCCGTCAGAATGCCGAAGAACATGCCAACCGGCACCGGCATGCCCAGCTCTTTTACCGCAAGAGCTGCGACCACACCTGCCAGCGCCAGCACCGAGCCCACCGAAAGATCAATGCCACCAGTGATGATAACGCAGGTCGCGCCGATGCCGAGCAGGGCAATCGACGTCACTTGCAAGGCAATCGTCATGGCGTTGTTGACGGTGAAGAACGCATTGCTGGTGGCTGAAAACACGATCGTCAGAAGCACCAGACTGCCCAGTGCAGCGAACTTCTGGATGATGTCCTTCTGCCGGTCGCTGAAGGAAAAACGTTTGGGTGTTTCTGGACTAACCGACATGTCTATCTCCGCTGCTATAGCCGGAGGCATAGCGCATGATTTCTTCCTGATTGGTCTTGGCCGTTTCCAGAATTCCGGTAATTCTGCCTTCGTGGAACACCGCAATCCTGTCCGTCAGCCCCAGCACCTCCGGCAGTTCGGAGCTGATGAGAATGACGCCGATGCCCTTGGCAGCCAGCTCATCCATGATTTGGTAAATCGCGAACTTTGCACCGACGTCGATGCCGCGCGTCGGCTCATCGAAGAACAAAACGCGAGACTGGCGAAACAGCCATTTGCCAATGATGATCTTCTGCTGGTTACCGCCGGATAAAAGCCGCACCGTCTGCTTGATGGAGGGTGTCCGAATATTCAAAAGGTCGACGTAGCGCTTGGCAACCTCGTCATGTTTCTTAAAATCGATCAGTCCGAGGCGGCTCGACACAGCTTCCATATTGGCCAGCGACGTGTTGGCGGCGACCGACATCTTGATGGCGAGACCATCGGTCTTCCGGTCTTCGGAGAGATAGGCTATCCCGTTTTCAATCGCATCCTGTGGCGACTTGATGGACAAGGTACGTCCCTCGAAGGTGACCGTTCCCGCGTCAAAGGCATCGGCTCCGAAAATGGCCCGCGCCACCTCGGTGCGACCGGCGCCCATCAAACCTGCGAACCCTAAGATTTCCCCACGCCGAAGCTCGAAACTGACATCGTGAAACACGCCGGTGCGCGTCAGACCTTCAACCGCGAAAATCACCTCATCGGTTGGCTTGGATGTTCGCTCTGGAAACTTCTCCTCCAGTGACCGGCCGACCATTCGGGTGACGATATCGTCAACCGTAACAGCCGTGAAATCATCGGTCGAGATATGACGCCCATCGCGCAGAACGGTCACGCGATCAACGATCTCTGCCATCTCGTCCAGACGGTGCGAGATATAGACGATGCCGACACCCGATGCCTTGAGATCACGGATGACCTTGAACAAGAGCCGCGTTTCCTGCTCCGTCAACGACGAGGTCGGCTCGTCCATGATCAGAACTTCCGCATCGAGAGACAATGCCTTGGCGATCTCCACCATCTGACATTGGGCGACCGAGAGGCCGCGCACCAGTTGGTCAGGGTTGAGATCGACGCCGAGCCGGTCGAGACAGCGCTTGGCATCAGTGCGCAGCTTTTTGCGATCGACAAGAAATGCCTTTTTCGGCTCGCGCGCCAGATAGATGTTTTCGGCGATGCTCAAATGCGGAACGAGGTTCAGTTCCTGATGGATTATGGCAATGCCAGCCGCCTCCGATTCCAGCGGTGAGGCGTACTGAACCTTTTCGCCCTTGTGCAAAATGGTGCCGCTGGTGGGTTGGTACACACCACTGACGATCTTCATCAGAGTTGATTTTCCAGCGCCGTTCTCACCGCAAACGGCATGCACCTCACCAGAACGCAGATCGAAATGCACGTCGCTCAGCGCTTTGACGCCCGGGAATTCCTTGCTGATATTGTCCAGGCGAAGCACAACGCGACCATGCTCACGCACAGCGTTATCGCCAACAATTTCGTCCTGAGCAGTCGATGCGCGATGCGACATCCAGATCCTCCCGATAGCGCCCTAACTCCACCCAAGACGCTGCGAATAGGCGGAATGGTTAGGCCGCATTTTTATCTTGGTCAAGCCAATTTTGGAATGCGTGGGAGACGAGCGTCATTTGATATTGATGGATCAGAAGAAATATAAAAAATTATATCACATTTTCAATGTCATAAACATTATCTTGCGTCTATTCGATGTTGAGGATACGGTAAGGCCAAATCTTAAGGTGTGCGCTGGTCGCGCAGAACTCATATCAATGGTCAGGCCAAAATTATGGAGCCGCGCAGGCTTTATCAGCAGATTGCGGATCAGATCCGAGAATTGATCGAGAGCGGAGAATTTCAGACGGGTTCAAGGCTTCCGCCGGAGCGTGAGCTGGCGCAACGGCTAGGCGTCTCGCGTCCGTCTCTTCGCGAAGGGTTGATCGCGCTGGAAATCGATGGAAGCGTCGAAATCCGCATGGGCTCCGGCGTCTATGTCCTACCCGAACCAGTGCAGCCAAGCACGCGAACGAAATCGCTGGGCGAAAGCCCGACGGAATTGATGCAAGCGCGGGCGGCTCTTGAAGGCACCACCATCGTGCTTGCCGCCAGCCGCATCGATACAGACGCGCTGGAGACATTGCGATCCACGCTGGATGCGATGCGCAATGAAATAGAGGCTGGACGCAAGCCGCTGGATCAGGACCGGCAATTCCATGTGATCATTGCCGAGCAATCTGGCAACAGCGTCCTTGCACGTCTTATCGCGGATTTGTTTGACGAGCGTCATAGCCCGATGTCGGCACAGTTTCGGGTCAAGTTCGAAGACAAGGATACGTGGACATTCGCCTTGCAGGAGCATGAGGCAATTCTTGCTGCTCTGGAGGTGAAAGATCCATTGTTGGCTCAATCGACCATGCACAGCCATTTGGACAGTTCCAGACGACGATGGGTCGAGAACTAAAAATGCCCGCTTGAAAGAGCACATTCGCGAGGAGGAGACCGCGTGACAGACAATTCGGAAGCAACCATTCTGCTCAACACCCGTGATAATGTCGCGGTAGCACGCCGTTCGATACAGCCGGGCGGAGCAACCGGTCGTGGTGACCTTATGACAAAGGAACTAATCGGGCGAGGGCACAAGGTTGCCTTGAACAGCATTAAAACCGGCGAGGAAGTGCTGAAATACGGTCAGGTCATCGGCATGGCAACGCAGGATATCGAGTCTGGCCGTCTCGTGCACCTGCACAATCTCGCCATGGTCCCTTCGGAACATGCTCACCAGTTCAGTGTCGATATCGAAGAAAAAGGAATGCTGCCGCTCGATCAGCGCCGCACTTTCATGGGCTTCGACCGAGGAACGGGTGGCGTTGGGACACGCAACTATATCGGCGTCATTGCATCGGTAAACTGTTCCGCCACCGTGTCGCGCTACATTGCCGACTATTTCAACCGCGACGGCGGACTTGACGGTTTCGACAATATCGACGGCGTTGTGGCTTTGACCCACAGCACAGGCTGCGCGATAAACACCAAGTCGGAAGGTTACCGGCTGCTGATCCGCACCATCCAGGGGTATGCTCGCCATCCCAATTTCGGCGGCATTTTGCTGATCGGGCTTGGCTGCGAAACCAACCAGATTGCGCCCATTCTCGAACATTACAAGATGGAGGAGGGCGAGCGCCTTCGCACCATGACCATCCAACAGCACGGGGGCACACGCAAAACCATCGAAGCGGCCATCGCCCAGATCAAAGACATGTTACCGGGCGTAAATGCCGCGAGACGAACGGAACAACCACTGTCTGCGCTCAAGGTCGCGTTGGAGTGCGGCGGGTCCGACGGTTACTCGGGCATCTCCGCCAATCCAGCACTCGGCTACGCGTCCGACCTCATCGTGCAAAATGGCGGCACGACGGTTCTGGCTGAAACGCCTGAAATCTATGGGGCCGAACATCTGCTGACCCGCCGCGCCGTGACGCCTGCGGTGGCGGAAAAGCTGCTGCAACGCATTGACTGGTGGCGGGATTACACGGCCCGCAACGGCGACGAGTTGAACAATAACCCATCCCATGGCAACAAGCTGGGCGGACTGACCACCATTCTCGAAAAATCACTGGGTGCCGTGGCCAAGGGTGGCTCGATGCCGCTCAAGGCTGTCTACGAATTTGCCGAAACGGTTACCGAACCCGGTTTCGTCTTCATGGATACGCCAGGCTACGATCCCGTCGCGGTCACGGGTCAGGTAGCAGGTGGCTGCAATGTCATCTGTTTCACCACAGGCCGAGGCTCCGTCTCTGGCTTTAAACCATCCCCTTGCATCAAGATCGCCACCAACTCCGAAATGTATGAGCACATGAAGGAGGATATGGATATCAACTGCGGCGAGATCGTTACTGGGCAAGAGACTATTCAAGAATCCGGCAAACGAATTTTTGAGCACATCATCGCTGTTGCTTCAGGCGACAAAACCGTAAGCGAAATCTACGATTATGGGGATAATGAATTCGTGCCATGGCAGGTGGGTTCTGTGACCTAGGGCCTGTCCCACGTGAAACATAGGGGAAGAATACGAGGAAAGGCGTAGCCAAACCTCGTCAACCCCGGCCCTTCACAACATCCCCTAAATCACAATCATGATCCTCGGGATGAACTCGAGGATCATATTGGAGAAATCCGGCTGAGTGTCGGGCCTACTCAGTGCTTGAAGTGGCGCATGCCCGTAAACACCATCGCCACTCCATGCGCGTTGGCTGCATCGATGACATCCTGATCTCGCATCGAACCACCCGGCTGGATAACAGCGGTGGCACCTGCCGCGATCGCTGCCAGCAGACCATCGGCAAACGGATAAAACGCCTCGGATGCTACGGCGGACCCCTTGGTGAGAGGCTCTGCCAGTCCCATGGCCTTGGCGGCATCTTCAGCCTTTTGCGCGGCAATGCGCGCTGAATCGATACGGCTCATCTGGCCGGCACCAATACCGGCGGTCTGTCCATCCTTGGCATAGATCACCGCATTGGATTTCACATGCTTGGCGATCTTGAAGGCGAACTTCATATCCTCAAGCTCTTGCGGCGTTGGCGCACGATTGGTCACGACCTTGAGGTCGAGGTCTTCGACCATGCCATTGTCACGGCTCTGCACCAGAAGACCACCGGATACGGTTTTCGCTGTGAGACCGGGAGCGCGCGCATCCGGCAGGCCACCGGCGGAGAGAAGGCGCAGGTTCGACTTACGGGCAACGATCAGCTTTGCTTCTTCGGTTACGTCAGGCGCAATAATGACTTCGGTGAAGAGCTGGATGATTTCTTCGGCCGTCTCAGCGTCGAGCGTCCGGTTCAGCGCAATCACACCGCCAAACGCCGACACAGGATCGCAGGCGAGGGCACGCTTATAGGCATCCAGCAATGTCGCACCAGTGGCCACGCCACATGGATTTGCGTGCTTGATGATCGCGACGGCTGGCGCATTTTCCGGCAGGAATTCGGCAACCAGCTCGTAGGCTGCATCCGTGTCGTTGATATTGTTGTATGAAAGCTGCTTGCCCTGCAAAAGCGTCGCCGTGGCAACACCTGGGCGCTTGTCTCCCGTCAGATAGAAACCGGCGCTCTGGTGCGGGTTTTCGCCGTAGCGCATCTTTTCCTTGAGCACACCACCGATCGCGCGGTAATGCGGCGTCTCGATGGACAGGGCTTCGGCAAACCAGTTGGAGATCACGGCGTCATAGGCAGCCGTTCTGGCGTAGGCTTTCGCAGCAAAACGCTGACGCAATGCATAGCTCGTCTGACCGTCATCGGCTTGCAGCGCCTCCAGCAGTTCCGGATAATCGCTGGGATCGGTCAAGACCGTGACATAGGCATGGTTTTTGGCCGAAGCACGGATCATCGCCGGGCCACCAATATCAATGTTTTCCACCGTCGTTGGATAATCACCACCCTTGGCGCGGACCTCCTCAAAAGGATAGAGATTGATCACGGAAAGATCGATCGCTTCGATGCCGTGTGCGCGCATCGCCTCAACATGCTCCGCATCGTCACGGATCGCCAGCAAACCGCCATGGACATTGGGGTGCAACGTCTTGACGCGACCATCCATAATTTCCGGAAACTTGGTAATATCGGAAACGTCAGTGACTGGAAGACCCGCATCGGCAATGGCCTTGGACGTGCCGCCCGTCGACAAAAGCTTTACGCCGAGCTTGACCAACGCGCCTGCCAATTCGATGATATCCGTCTTGTCCGAGACCGAGAGCAGCGCAGTGCGGATTTTGACCTTGTCAGGAGCGGGAATTTTCTTGGAAACGACAGCCATGTGAGAACACTCCGTGATGCGGAAAAGACAGGCCGGAGAGCGACCCATCCGGCGGTTGCCGCCGCGTTAGCACAGCTTGGCGCAATAATAAACCTGCACCGGCGTGTTGGCCCACGAATCAAACGGTATATGAGAAAGCGCAACGCAAAAGGCTACGGCTTCTTTTCGATCAGCCAGCGAACTTCCGGTGTGTCCAAAGGGCTAAAGGGAATCTCGATCTGCTGCGAGGGACGTATGCCAGAGGCATCGGCCATAAAAACATCCTCGGCGATCGTGACAATTTGACCCGGCGCTGAAAACACCCAGCCTGTGCCATCAGCGGCACTCATCAAGACGGTTTCCTGATCCACCTGTACAAGATTGATAGACGGGTGAATGTGGAAACGGGAGACGGCGCTAACAGGCAGGGTGGTTCGTTTTTTGCCGTCCTGGGACAAGAAAACGGCGTCTCGACCTTTTATCTTGGTGCCAGCAGCATTCAGCTCCAACTCCCGCTCATGAAGATATCCGAGTTTCCTGAGATAACCGTCATGTGATGCCGTCAGCACATCGCTACCCTTCTGGTCGGTCTGTCGCTCGACATTCACGTCGGTAATACCCGGCATCATGATGGGTCCAAGAAGACGTGAGCGGGAAAGACGCGAAGATGAGGTATCGTTGAGGGTGACAGTGGAATGCGCGGCCGTCGACCGGCTAGCGCGTCTGAAATCCTTGGCCGCCTGGGGTGGAAAACCGGAATTGACAATGAACCGGTTGCGAACAGAGGAAAGCTCGAATGACAAGCAGCCGCAATGGGCACCTTTCGAAAGCTCCAGTGTCTGCGGAAGCCCGGTATCAACGATAACAACTGTGCTGCCAGCCGAAAGCCGCTGATAACCGACATCAGGCAGCGCTCGTGAGGGCCTTCCAGATGTTTCGTCATAGCGCAGTACGGACGCCAGTTCATTGGCGAGCGTCACCGTCGCCCCGTTGAAAAGCGCAAGATCACCATCTTGATGGCGAAAGAAACGAATGGCTGGAAACATGCGGTCGATTGCAGGCACGAGCCCGGGTGGGACATCATGGCCGAGATTGATATAGCTCTGCCGCAGAGGCAAGAGATCCAGCAGCAGATCCAGCATGACGCGCGGGTTGCGCGACACATGGCCACCATCCGGCAGAACCTGTCGCTCCAGCTCACGATCGAGTTTCACGCCGAAACGCGCAATTTTTGCCGCCCTATACGGTAGGGAAATCGACGCGACGGCCAAAGCGATGCGGATTTTCAGGCGAATTTCGCCGTCCGGCGCATATTTTGCAACGAGGCTGAGATAGCGAACGTGGTAGCCGAGGCATTTCAGAAAACGGCGATAAAACACCGCATCCGCCTTTTGTAGAACGACCGGAGAATGCGACAACCAAGCAATCAATCTCTGCGCTGCAATCTCGGGAGCCCAGGCGACACCTTTGATCCTGCGCCCGTGATGGGCGATCCAGTCAGAGACCAGAAATCGCGCGCGGGCGCAGGCCTCATCAGATTTGCTGGCACGAACATGCCGCAACCAGCCAAAGGCGTGGAGTTTTTCCTCAAAGGCCGCAGATGGCATCTCTAACGAAAACGGCGATGCTCCGCGCGTTTCCAAGATACGGCCCGTGAGCGCTATGCGCCCATATACCAGTTCCTGAGCAACGTAAGGATCAACCGCACGTAAATCCGTGGGTGCTGCAACAAGACCGCTGGGTGCACGATCGGCAAGCTTCAAAAACCGCAGGCGTGACGGCGCGAGGCCGATCATGATGCGATTTCGGAGTGTGCGTATAAAAAGCCCCGCAACACTCAAGCTGCTGTTCAGGGATATTGCCAAACCTGCGTTTCCCGCCCGCCCGAAGACTTGTTCTGTTTCAGTTGCACGGCATGAAATCTCGGTCGATTTTCCTGCCAGCATGTCATTGAAGGGATTGAGAGCGACCTTGTGCGTCCAGACGTCCGCACAGCCCTCAGAGAAAGGACGTCATATTGCGAATGCGACATTGTTCAATATGTCATGAAAAACTTCATATTTTGTAAACAATCCAAAGCAGCAGCAAGCACGCCATGATCACCCAATGGGAATCCGGCTCAAGGTTCAGGAAGAATAAGCTATTTTAATTCACACGGAGAACCGTTGCGTAGAAACCGTCTACGCCCCCGAACATATCGGGCGTCGTGCGAAGGTCACCGTTTCCATTGATCGCAATTTCCATGTCTGGAAAATCACTTTTGGAGGCCGGAACGCGTTGGAGCGATGGCTCGCTTTTTAGAACCTTGGCGACCATGTCTTCGCCTTCTGAAGGATCGAGCGAGCAATTGGAGAAGACAACGATACCGCCGGGTTTCACCATGGTGATGGCGTGGCGAAGCATCTGTTCCTGCAAGGTCGCGAGCTTGGAAATGTCTTTTTCGTCTTTGGTCCAGCAAACATCCGGGTGCTTGCGCAAGGTGCCTGTGGAAGAGCAGGGCGCATCCAGAAGTACGGCATCGAACAATTCATCCGGCTGGAATTTCAGCATGTTGATCTCGATCGTCTCTGCTTGCAGCTGTAGGCGATCCAGATTCTCACGAAGACGTTTCAGACGGTTTCCCGATTGATCCAGGGCGGTAACCTCAGCACCTGCAAGAACGAGCTGCGCCGTCTTCCCACCGGGGGCCGCGCAAAGATCGGCCACACGTTTGCCAGCGAGATTGCCCATCAGTCGCACCGGCATGCTCGCGGAGAAATCCTGCACCCACCATTCGCCGTTGGTAAAGCCATCCAGCCCGGAAACAGAGCCTTCGAAGGAACCGAGCCGAACGCTACCATTCGGCATCACGGTCCCATTTAGCTTTGCTGCCCAATGATCAGGGTCGGATTTCACCGTGACATCGATGACTGACGGAATGAGCTGCGCCTCGGCCATACGTGCCGCTGCGTCCGTGCCGTAAACCTTAACCAGCTTGGCATAAAACCATTCGGGCAGAACGGGTATGGCACTGACAGCTTGTAAGATATCGTCTTTCTCACGTCCCAAACGCCGCAAGACAGCGTTGACGAGTTTGACGAAACGACGGTTGCGTGGGTCTCGATGCGCCTGTTCGACCGCAAGATCGACGGCGGAATGATCCGGAACATCCAGATAAAGCATCTGCGTGACACCCACCACCAGAACATGGTGCAGCGACCGCGCGCCTTGCGGCAGCGGGCCGTCCAGCAACATCCCGAGAACCGCTTCGATACGGGGTAGGTGTCGGAGAGATGTATTGACGATTGCCCGAACCAGAGCGCGGTCGGCAAGACTGAGAGCGCGGTACGCTGGATTGCCATTTTCCGCATCCAGCATGCCATCCAGCGACGTCTTCTTGTCCAAGACCGCCGAGATGATCTTGACAGCTGTCACACGCGTAGCAAGCCCTGGTTTCCAGTCTTCGGCAAAAGACGCGGCTTCGTTGTTTCCACCAGACGGCTTACGTTTGTGTTGTTTTGCCGGCTTGGCAGAGGAGTTCGATGTCAAGACCAGGGACCTTTGCGTTCATTTTGATCGCCTTTTCCAATACCAATGTTTGGAACAGAGCGTGATTTGCGGACCGGATTAGCACTTGTCGGACGATAGGTCGATGCCTGCGCAAAATCCTGCGACATGGCGTGAAGCGCAGCGATGCGATTTTCCGTATTCGGGTGCGTCGAAAACAGATTGTCCATGCGTTCGCCGGACAGCGGATTGATGATGAACATGTGCGCGGTCGCCGGGTTTCGTTCTGCATCATCATTGTGAATCTGCTTTGCGGCACCGGCAATCTTTTGCAGCGCGGATGCAAGCCACATCGGATTCCCGCAAATCTCCGCACCACGACGGTCGGCGGAATATTCCCGCGTCCGACTGATGGCCATCTGCACCAGCATCGCCGCCAAAGGTGCCACGATCATCGCAACCAAAACGCCAATAAACCCGAGCGGATTGTTGTTCTCGCGATTTCCACCAAAAAAGAATGCAAAATTGCCCAGCATGGAAATAGCACCGGCAAGGGTTGCCGTGATGGTCATCGTCAACGTGTCGCGGTTCTGGATATGCGCCAACTCATGCGCCATGACCCCGGCAACCTCTTGCGGCGTCAATTGCTCCATCAATCCGGTTGAAGCGGCAACAGCGGCATTTTGCGGATTGCGACCCGTAGCAAAAGCGTTGGGTTGTGGGCTGTCGTAAACATAGACCTTGGGCATCGGCAGTCCAGCATTGTGTGAAAGATCGCGAATCATCGCAAAAAAATCTGGCGCGTTTCGTTCATCGATTTCCTGGGCGTGATAGGCCTTCAGAACCATCTTGTCTGAATTCCAGTAAGAAAACAGATTCATGCCAGCTGCGAACAGCAAAGCAATCGTCATACCTCCCGTACCGCCGATCAAGAAACCAATCCCCATGAACAAAGCGGTCATGAACGCCAACAACATGGCCGTGCGCATCAGGTTCATCTAAAAATCTCCGTTCAAAGGTGAAATGACTTATCAAGCCATTGCGACTTCTATAATCTGGTTACGAACGAATGCATTTCAATATGCTGTCATAAGGCCCTGATATTCATGCAAGACGCAGACAACGATAATGGCGGTGAAAACCGCAGGACGCTTTCTCCTGCTGCAGAACGTGCGCTGAAAGAAGCGGAAGAGCGCCGCCGAGAGGCAAGAGCGCTGGAGTTACCGCCGGAATCAGGCGGCCGCGGCGGGCCGGAGCCGGTACGTTTCGGCGACTATGAAATCAAAGGTCGCGCAATCGATTTTTAAGCGAAATCCGGTTAAAAAAAGGGGAAACCCAAATCGATTTCCCCATAATATTCAAATAGTTGATGTTATTTTTGTTCCAGAAGGCGGCACACTGCCTCAAGCTGGTCAAGCGTGCGGTAATTGATACGAATATGGCCGCCCGAGCCTTTGTGATTGATTTTCACATCAAGACCCAATGCATCGGCCAACGTCCGCTCAAGCGCGATCGTATCGGAATCTTTTTCATTCTCGGATTTGCGTGAATGAGTCGGATCCAGTTGCGACCGGATATCGGCCTGCGCCATACGCTCGGCGTCACGAACAGAAAGACCTTTCGCAACAATCGAGCGGGCCAGATAGGTCGGATCAGATGTCGAAACCAAAGCACGCGCGTGACCGGCCGATAATGATCCTTCCGCCAGCATATCGCGAACAGGGTCCGGCAGCTTTAGAAGACGGAGGCTGTTAGCAACATGACTGCGGCTTTTACCGATGATCTCACCGAGATCGTTCTGGGTATAGCCATGTTCAGCGATCAACTGGTCGTAACCGAGAGCCTCTTCCAATGGATTGAGGTCGGAACGCTGGACGTTTTCAACGATAGCGAGCTCAAGTGCGGTGCGATCATCCACATCGCGGACGATAACGGGAACTTCCGTAAAGCCTGCGAGCTGCGCAGCCCGCCAACGGCGCTCACCGGCAATGATCTCATAGCGGTCCTGGCTCGTCGTCCTGACGACAACAGGCTGCACGATACCATGCTGCCGGATTGACGAGGCAAGATCCTGGAGTTCGCTTTCGTCAAAATGACGACGCGGGTTGCGTGGGCTTCGTGAAATGAATTCGATGGGAATCGTGCGGTCGGCACTCACAGCCCTTTGTGGCTCGCCCACAGGAAGAGGTTGGTCCATCTCTCCAATCAGCGCTGCGAGGCCGCGCCCGAGACGGCGCTTCGAAAGATCATCGCTCATATTCAACTCCACAAAACCCGCACAAACGCCGCATGAATACTCGTCATGTTTGCGCTGTGATGCTTATTCGTTACCTATCAAGCGGCTTTTCGCAAACGCTCACGTTGTATGACTTCAGAAGCCAACTGGAGATAGGCTTGGGAACCCGCGCATTTGAGATCGTATAGGATCGCTGGTTTACCATAGGAGGGCGCTTCGGACACGCGGACATTCCGAGGAATGAGCGTGTGGTACACCTTCTCTCCAAGATGGGTGCGCACGTCGTTAACGACCTGCTGCGCCAGATTGTTGCGCGAATCGAACATCGTCAGCACGATACCTTGGATATCCAGGGCAGGATTGACCGTGCCACGAATCTGATTGACCGTATCCAGCAACTGGCTGAGCCCCTCAAGCGCAAAGAACTCGCATTGCAGCGGAACAAGCACAGAATGCGCTGCCGCCATAGCATTCATTGTCAAAAGATTGAATGAGGGCGGGCAATCGACCAGAATGTAAGAATAGGCGCGGGCATCATTGGCTTGCAGCGCGCTGCGCAAAAAGAAAACACGGTTTGCAGCATTGGCGACTTCCATTTCGAAACCAAGCAGATCCATGGTCGACGCGACAATATCAAGATTTGGCACTGCCGTAGGCACAGCCACTTCCGCAACGGAATTGGTGCCGACGAGAAGATCATAAGACGAAAGCTTACGAGACCGCCGATCTATGCCCAAACCGGTGCTTGCATTGCCCTGGGGGTCGAGATCGACAACGAGGACACGTTCACCAATAGCAGCAAGTGCTGTGGCAAGGTTTATGGCCGTCGTCGTTTTACCGACGCCACCCTTTTGGTTCGCGATCGTGATTATCCGGTTTTTTTCGAACATGATGCCGCACCTGACTTGGTAAATCAGCTTTTCGAGGCAAGACGGCTAATTTCAAGAACAACAGAGCTCGCTTCGACGCTGCTTTGATGTCTTAACAGATCGAAATCCCAACGACCACGCGCTTTTTGCACCTCAGCCTCGTAATCCCGACCTTTGTTCAGATAACAGCGCAAATTTTCGTTGGTAGTGCTCCATGGATGAATGTAATCCATTAATAAATCAAGCTCGGCCAGTGCTCTGGCGGATATTGCGTCACAGGATGCTATTGCCGAAGGTGCAGCTTCGATTCGAATGGGATGGACCGAACCCCGGGCACCTGTCTCTTTAAGCGCAACGCGGAGAAATCCAGCCTTTTTATTGTTGCTCTCGACGAGGTGAACCCAACCGTTTTGAAGTTCAGCCAAAAAAATAGCCGTTATGATACCTGGAAATCCGCCGCCACTTCCCAAATCCACCCAGACTTGAGGCTTTGGAGAGAGCTGGAAAATTTGCGCACTGTCAGCGATATGGCGTGACCACAGTTCACCGAGCGTGGAGGGTGCAACAAGGTTGGTCGTCGCATTCCATTTTTTGAAAAGCTCGACAAATAGCTCAAGCCGCTCTTGTGTTTCACGTGAAACACTTTGGCCGTTTATCATCATATTGAGACTCGTTATGGATGTGCACGCAACTTTGGAGTTTGCGTATAAGTGCCTTTTTTCACTAACGCAAGAATCAATGAGACGGCTGCGGGCGTCATTCCATCGATGCGACCGGCCTGAGCAATATTTTCAGGGCGAGCCTTCTGAAGTTTCTGCTTCAATTCATTGGAAAGGCCAGACAACGTAGAAAAATCAAAATCATCCGGGATTTTTCGATCTTCGTCCCGTTTGATGTCGACAATGTCAGCACTCTGCCGCTGCATATAGACGGCGTAACTTGCTTCGATTTCCAAGACTTCCCCAACCTTCGGCGATATCTGATGAAAATCGGGCCAAATCGCAGTAAGGGTGTGCAATGTAATTTCCGGATAGGACAGCAGCTCGTACGCTGACCGCTTCTGTCCGTCTTGGTTAAGCTTCAATCCATGCTTTGCGGCAAGAGAGGGACTGATAAAACTCTCTTTTAGGATCGAACGATCTTTGTCGAGGGCATTGATGAAGGCTTCGAATCGCTTCGCTCTTTCAGACCCAATAATGCCAGCTTTGGCACCGACAGGAGTTAGACGAAGATCTGCATTATCGACACGCAGTGATAGGCGATATTCCGCTCGGGAGGTAAACATGCGATAAGGTTCGGTGACGCCCTTGGACGTCAAATCGTCGATCATAACACCAATATAAGATTCCGTGCGGCTAAAATGGATGGGGTCAGCGCCGCTTGCAAGCAACGAAGCGTTCAGCCCTGCCACCAGGCCTTGCGCCGCAGCCTCCTCATAGCCCGTTGTACCGTTAATCTGACCTGCTAGGAAAAGCCCTGGTACCTTGCGACATTCCAGCGATGGCTTTAGTTCACGAGGATCGACATAGTCATACTCGATCGCGTAGCCCGGCTGAAGAATCTTGACACGCTCAAGTCCGGGGATCGTGTGAATGAACATTTCTTGAACAGAAGCGGGAAGGGACGTCGAAATGCCGTTCGGGTAAATCGTATCGTCGTCCAGGCCTTCCGGCTCCAGAAATATCTGGTGGCCGTCTCGCTCTCCGAAGCGGACAATCTTATCCTCGATGGAAGGGCAGTAACGCGGCCCCACGCCTTCGATCTGTCCTGAATACATGGCAGACAAATGGATATTGTCCTGAATTATCTTGTGTCCGGCCGGTGTCGTTCGGGTTACGCCACATTCGATCTGGGGATTGACAATTCTATCCGTCATAAAGGAAAACGGAACAGGATCAGCATCCGCCCCTTGGCGCTCAACTGCTGCCCAATCGATGGTTTTGCCATCGAGCCGAGCGGGAGTCCCCGTTTTCAATCTCCCCATGCTTAGGCCAGATCGAGCCAAAGTGTCAGATAGTCCGACAGACGGCTTTTCGCCAACACGTCCCGCCGGTATCTTTTCGGAACCGATATGAATCAGACCTCGCAGAAATGTGCCGCTGGTAAGAACAACGGCTGCGCAAGAAATTTTTCGACCGTCCACCAGGACGACGGCGTTGATGTTACCGTGGACGATTTCGATATCGTGGGCATCGCCTTCAACGATCGTCAGGTTTTCGATTGCAGCAATTTCTGCCTGCATGGCCTCACGATAAAGTCGGCGATCAGCCTGGGTGCGAGGACCACGAACGGCTGGGCCCTTCTTGCGGTTGAGCATGCGGAACTGAATGCCGCCAGCATCAGCCACACGGCCCATAAGACCGTCGAGTGCGTCGATCTCTCGCACGAGATGGCCCTTTCCAAGGCCACCAATGGCAGGATTGCATGACATGACGCCAATCGTATCTTTGTTGTGCGTCAACAAAGCCGTCTTGGCACCATGACGAGCCGCAGCGGCAGCGGCTTCGCTTCCGGCATGCCCACCGCCAATTACAACGACATCATATGTCATTATAAATCTCTTTATCCCTGTCGCCTCTGTTGATCAGAATGCGAATGTTTCACGTGAATCATTTACCGATACAAAATTCGGAAAATATGACGCCCAGCAAGTCTTCGACATCGACCCGGCCCGTAATCCGCCCAAGGGACGTTGCGGCCAAACGTAGATATTCCGAACGGATCGCCAAATCCATTCCTTCGGATTTCAAGGCATCACTAACATAGTTTAGCGTCTCTTCAAGACGTTTCTTATGCCTCGCCCTTGCAGGGACAAGTGTCTGGGCAACACCCACGCGTTTGGCGATCTCAAAACTAATTCTTTGACGCAGGACATCCAGCCCTGCACCGGTCTTAGATGAAATGGACATGTCAGAGTTTTGGTGTTGACCGGCTCGTCGAATATCAGCCTTCGTTTCTATCGAAATGACTGACGCCGACGAGGTCTCCTCAAATTGTTGCGGAGCCGAATCAATATCAGAAAGCAAAAGAACAAGATCAGCAGTGCTTGCGGTTTGTCGTGCACGACGAACGCCCTCAAGCTCCACGACGTCATTGGTTTCTCTTAGGCCAGCAGTATCGAAGACAGTCACCAGATAGCCGTCGATGTTAAGATCAACGCTCAAAACATCGCGCGTCGTGCCAGCAATGTCAGTGACGATAGCGATATCGCGACCGCTAAGAGCGTTCAGCAAACTGGACTTGCCGACATTCGGCGCTCCAACGAGAGCAACCTTGAACCCATCTCTGATGATTTCAGAAGAATATCCAGCATGGAGGTGGTGCTCTAGTTCATTCCGGAGGGCGGAAACATCGTTCCATACCTGCGCGGCAACGGATTCGGGAACATCCTCCTCGTCGGAAAAGTCCAGCTCTGCTTCAATCAAAGCGCGGCAACGGGTCAAGCGATGTGCCCATCCATCATAGAGTCCAGATAGACGCCCACTGGTCTGTTCGACAGCCAGACGTCGCTGCATTTCTGTTTCAGCCTTTAAAAGGTCGGCAAGACCTTCGACTTCCAGCAAGTCCATTTTGCCGTTGTCATAGGCACGCTTAGAAAATTCGCCAGGCTCCGCTGGGCGCATGCCGGGAAGGGCGTCGAGTTCGGAAAAGACAGCCTCCACGACGGCTCTGCTGCCGTGAATGTGGATTTCGGCGCAATCTTCTCCGGTAAAAGAATAAGGTGCTGGAAATTGTAGAACGAGGGCTTGGTCAAGTTCTTCATTGTTTCGGTTACGAATCGTTTTTAGCGCGGCCCGCCGAGGGGACGGCAGGGGTTCACCGATCAAAGACACCAGAGCCGTAAGCGCTGACGGCCCACTCAGTCGTAACACTGCGACGCCAGCTGGCAGAGAGCCGCTCGACAAAGCATAAATTGTATCAGTGGACTGAGACATCGAATGTTATCTCGCTAAAACAATTGGCCGCATCCGTATGAGGGACGCGGCCTTATGATCGATAATGAGGATTGATACCCAACGGATCAAGTGTTCATGGAGTCGAAGAAATCGCCATTTGTCTTGGTCTGCTTCAGCTTGTCGATAAGGAACTCGATGGCATCGGTCGTGCCCATCGGTGCCAGAATACGGCGCAGCACAAAGATTTTCTGCAAGTCCTGACGCGGAACGAGCAGGTCTTCCTTACGCGTACCAGACTTGAGAATATCCATGGACGGGAAGATGCGCTTGTCGGCAACCTTACGGTCCAGCACGATTTCAGAGTTACCCGTACCTTTGAATTCTTCAAAGATGACTTCGTCCATACGGCTGCCGGTATCGATCAGCGCCGTGGCAATGATCGTCAGCGAGCCGCCTTCTTCGATATTACGGGCGGCACCAAAGAAGCGCTTGGGGCGCTGCAGAGCGTTGGCATCCACACCACCGGTCAGAACCTTGCCGGAAGAGGGAACGACGGTGTTATAGGCGCGGCCAAGGCGTGTAATGGAGTCGAGCAGGATAACGACGTCACGGCCATGTTCGACGAGACGCTTGGCCTTTTCGATGACCATCTCAGCGACCTGAACGTGACGAACAGCCGGTTCATCGAATGTGGATGATACGACTTCGCCCTTCACCGAGCGCTGCATGTCCGTCACTTCCTCGGGACGCTCATCGATCAGCAGAACGATCAGATAGCATTCGGGATGATTGGCAGTGATGGAGTGAGCGATGTTCTGGAGAAGAACAGTTTTACCGGTTCGTGGCGGAGCGACGATCAGACCGCGCTGGCCTTTACCGAGTGGTGCAACGAGATCCATGACGCGAGCGGAAAGGTCCTTGGATGTCGGAACTTCCAGCTCCAGCTTGAAACGCTCGTTGGGATAGAGCGGCGTCAGATTGTCAAAATGGACCTTGTGACGAATTTTTTCCGGATCGTCGAAGTTGATCGTGTTGACCTTCAGCAGCGCGAAATAGCGCTCGCCTTCTTTTGGTCCCCGAATCGGGCCTTCAACGGTATCGCCCGTTTTCAAGGAGAAACGACGGATTTGCGAGGGCGAGATGTAAATATCGTCCGGGCCCGGCAGATAATTGGCATTGGCAGAACGCAGGAAGCCAAATCCATCCTGGAGAACTTCGACGACACCTTCCCCAATGATCTCGATGTCCTGACTTGCCAGAACCTTGAGGATTGCAAACATGAGCTCCTGCTTACGCATCGTGCTCGCATTTTCGACTTCCAGGGATTCGGCAAAAGTCAGCAAATCGGTTGGGGATTTGCTCTTAAGTTCCTGTAGCTTCATTTCAGCCATGAAGAGAAAGACCGTCTTTAAAAAATGTGTGTGGGGAAAGGCTTGATCGCGAATCAGGTACTGAGGGTGTCCCGCAGACGGCTGAATAATTCACATGCCATTGAGATGGGTTACGGGAAAATAGCGATTCAACCGGAAAGCCGCAAGAGGAAAGCACCAATTCCGAGAAAATTATCGTGATCGCCCGTCAGGCATAGGGTTTCACAACCACCAGTATGACTATCAGGATCATCAGAACGGTCGGAACCTCATTCATCAACCGCCAGTGACTTGCAGAACGAGTGTTCTCATCCCGTGCAAATCGCTTCACGCTTCGGCTGAAGTAGACATGGGTCGCCGTCATGAGCACGACGAAGCCGATTTTCGTATGCAGCCATCCACCGGAAAATCCATAAACCGACCAGGCCAGATAAAGGCCCAGCACCCAGGAAATCATCATCGCCGGGTTCATAATGACCTTGAGAAGCCGCTGCTCCATGATCTTGAAGGTCTCGGATGTCTCAGAGCCAGGTGCTGCATCCGTGTGGTAGATGAACAGCCGCGGAAGATAGAACAGCCCGGCCATCCACGAGATAACGGCAATGATGTGCAAAGCCTTGATCCACAGATAGGCATCCGCCGGATCGACATGCAAGACAAGCGCAACCAGCGCCACAAAAGCAGCGAGTGCCACTGCCGCCCGCAGACGGGACTTGCGGCCGGCCTTTGACGAGGTCTGCGCTTCCAAGCTCATTTTGCCACTCCGTAAGAGCGGACTCTCGATACGAGCCTTGCAACGTTTTCAGGATCAGCCTGAGGCGTAATTCCGTGGCCGAGATTGAAGATCAGTGGACCGGCCCCGAGACAGTCGAGAATGGCATCAATGCCGTCTTCCAATGCCTTACCACCCGCCACCATGCGCATCGGATCAAGATTGCCTTGCACCGGGCCGTCCTTCTGAAGGTCGCGAGCAAAGGACAACGGCACGCTCCAGTCGAGGCCGATAGCATCTGCCTTCGTCTTCTGACGGTAGTCCTTCAACAGGATACCTGCGCCTTTCGCGAAAGCGATGATCTTTGCGTTCGGTCGACGGGCTCGCACGGAGGCGATAATCCGGGCAACCGGTTTCACCGCATAGTCCTCGAACTCTTTCTCGCCCAACACACCCGCCCAGGAATCGAATATCTGGACGGCATCCGCTCCCGCATCGAGTTGCGCAACGAGATAATCGGCAGAGACCTCAGCCAAAAATGACAGCAGCTTTTCCATGGCCTCCGGGTGTTGGTAACCGAACAGACGAGCAGGGGCCTGATCCGGCGTTCCGTGTCCAGCAATCATATAGGTCGCAACGGTCCAGGGCGCACCACAGAACCCGAGCAGCGTGGTTTTCGATGGCAACTCACGCCTCAGCTTCGTGACCGTTTCAAATACCGGCGCGAGATGCGGCAGGATGTTGTCAGGTTTCAGAGCAGAGATGCCCGCAGGGTCAATCGGATGCATCGCTGGACCCTTGCCCTCGGTGAACGTGACGTTGCGGTTCAGAGCATCGGGAATGACCAGAATATCGGAAAACAGAATGGCAGCATCCAGATCGAAACGGCGGATCGGTTGGAGCGTCACCTCGGTTGCCAGCTCTGGATTATAACAGAGGTCTAGGAAACTTCCCGCCGCTTTGCGCGTTTCTCGATACTCGGGAAGGTAACGACCAGCCTGTCTCATCAGCCAGATCGGCGGAGGGGTCAGTGCCTCCCCATTCAAAACCTTCAAAACGCTACGTTCAGACATCAGCTCATCTTTTCTAAAAATAAAATAAAAGAGATTCTTAAGATTTTCTATTTCTTAGAGTCTGTGAGTAGCAAGGATTAAAATTTATCCGGCGGATATGCCGCATGTGACGCCGTTCGATTTCGACAATGACAATGGCGATACGGTGTCTGCCTGATATCCGGGATAAAGCTGAAAATATCATGATTTTCAATAAATTATGATATCATGAAATCTAAACCATCCTGTGGATAATCATTGTATCATTTTTAACAGTCTGACGTTCTCCTCACAATTCACAAGCGGGTCTTTGCTTGCTACACCAAAAGCCGATTGTGGATAAAACGCAGGTTTTGCGCCGGGGCGACCATTGCCCGCCCGAAAGTCTGATGTTGTCCACCCTTATCAACAGGGAGACGAAAACAGCGTGGAGAACCAAAAAAGCTTCTTCCATCTTCATCTGATTTCTGACTCCACGGGGGAGACTCTGATGTCGGCGGGTAGGGCGGTATCGGCGCAGTTTCACGCGGCGATGCCGCTTGAACACGTCTATCCAATGATCAGGAACCAAAAACAGCTGCAACAAGTCCTCGACAGTATCGATAAGGAGCCGGGAATCGTGCTATATACGATTGTCGATGAGCAGCTTGCGGAATTTCTTGATCTTCAATGTCACGCGATTGGCGTTCCATGCGTGAACGTTCTCGAACCTGTCATTGGTATTTTTCAGACATATCTTGGAACAGCCTCCAGACGGCGGGTTGGCGCACAGCATGCGCTTAACGCCGAATATTTCGCACGCATTGAAGCGCTGAACTTTGCTATGGATCATGATGACGGGCAGATGCCGGAAAGCTATGACGACGCGGACGTCGTGCTGATCGGTATCAGCCGGACGTCGAAGACGCCGACCAGCATCTATCTCGCCAATAGGGGTATAAAGACCGCGAATATTCCAGTCGTCCCCGGCGCTCCGCTGCCCGAAAGTCTTTATAAGGCATCCAGGCCTTTGATCGTTGGACTTGTGGCGACATCGGACCGGATATCGCAGGTGCGCGAACACCGTGAACTCGGCACGACAGGTGGCTTTGATCGAGGCCAATACATCGATCGGGCCACGATCATGGAAGAGTTGAAATATGCCCGCGCGCTCTGCGCTCGCAACAATTGGCCGATGATCGATGTGACACGGCGCTCGATTGAAGAGACGGCTGCCGCCATTCTTGCCCTTCGTCAACGGACACGCTAATCCCTTCGCCAAATTGTTCGGAGACCGTGGTTGATGAAACCAGACCTTATTCTTGCTTCTTCCAGTGCTTCGCGGCAAATGCTGATGCGCAATGCGGGTCTCAGCTTTTCCGTGCAACCCGCCGATATCGACGAGCGATCCGTCGATGCACGACTTGAGAAGGAGGGCGCGACGCCCGACCGGATCGCGGTGGAGCTTGCTAAGGCAAAAGCCCTAGCAGTCAGCGCGTTAAATCCGGATGCGATTGTTCTGGGGTGTGACCAGACGATGTCGCTCGCGGATCGAATCTATCATAAGCCTAAGGATATGACGGAGGCCCATGCAAACCTTATGTCTTTGTCTGGCAAAACGCACCGGCTGAATTGTGGTGCTGCGCTCGCCAGAAATGGTGAAATCATCTGGGATGTCGTGACGGTTGCCGACATGACGGTGCGAGAGCTGGATGCAGCTTTTGTTGATCGGCATCTGGAACGCGTCGGCACCAAAGTGCTCTCCAGCGTTGGCGCGTACCAGTTGGAGGGAGAGGGAATCCAGCTATTTACCGCAATTGAAGGCGATTATTTCACCATCCTTGGTCTGCCGCTTTTGCCTCTCTTAACAAAACTTCGAGAACTGGGCCTGATCGATGGCTGATTCACGTGAAACATTAACTATAAACACTTTTGTCACCGGCTACCCGATCACGCATTCCCGTTCGCCATTGATCCACGGGCATTGGCTAAAAACATTCGAGATCGCCGGCTCTTATAAAGCAATAGAAGTTGCGCCAGAAAATTTCGAAAAATTCATCACCGAATTGAAGTCCGACAGTGGGAGCAATTTTGTTGGCGGCAACGTCACGATCCCACACAAGGAATCCGCCTATCGATTGGCAGACCGACCGGACGACCTTGCGCAGGAGCTGGGAGCAGTCAATACCTTGTGGCTTGAGGATGGTGTTGTACATGCATCGAACACGGACGGTTACGGCTTCGTGTCCAATCTGGACGCAGCTCATACGGGATGGGACGAAACCGACAGGGCAGTGGTTCTTGGTGCGGGGGGTGCAAGTCGAGCCGTCATTCAGGCCCTCCGAGACCGAGGTATTTCCGAAATCCACGTGGTCAACCGCACGGTGGCGCGAGCCAACGAATTACGTGACCGGTTTGGTGTTCACGTATTTGCTCATTCGATGGAGGCTCTGCACGAAGTATCGAGCGGCGCGGGGCTCTTCGTCAACACGACGTCGCTGGGCATGGATGGGAGCGCAGTGCCGGACATCGATTTTTCGGGGCTGAGTAACGGTGCCGTCGTGACTGATATCGTCTATGTTCCGTTGAAGACACCCATTTTGAGAATGGCGGAGCGACAGGGCTTTTCAATTGTCGATGGGCTCGGCATGCTGCTTCACCAGGCCAAACCCGGTTTTGAGAAATGGTTTGGAAAAGTACCAAACGTGGATGAAGCGCTGCGATCACTGATCATCAAGGATATGGAACAGCACGCATGATCACCATCGGGCTGACCGGATCGATCGGAATGGGAAAGTCAACGACTGCCGAACTGTTTGCGCAGGAAGGCGTGGCGGTTTGCGATTCCGACGCTGTGGTGCATAAGCTCTATGAAGAAGAAGCTGCGCCTCTGATCGAAGACGCTTTTCCAGGGACGACGGAGGCAGGTCGCGTCAACCGCGAGAAACTCGGCCAAATTCTTCGACAAAATCCGGCTAATTTTGCAAAGCTGGAGCAGCTTGTTCATCCGCTAGTGAGGAGTAAGCAGGACGAATTTGTGGAGCGTGAACGACAGAACGGTTCTGAGTTTGCCTTGCTCGATATTCCGCTTCTGTTCGAGACCGGTGCTGAAAAGCGTGTAGATGTGATTGTCGTTATCAGCTGCGCCTCTGATATTCAGCGCCAGCGGGTTTTGTCGCGGCCTGGAATGAGCGAAGAAAAGTTCCAGATGATCCTTGCGCGGCAAATGCCAGATGAGGAAAAAAGGAAGCGTGCCGATTTCATTATTGATACCGGACGTGGGTTGGAGGATGCCCGCGTACAGGTGCAGGCGGTGCTGGTTGCCTTGCGGACCAGGCGAGACGGAAAGGTTTGACCATGCGCGAAATCATATTCGATACGGAAACAACGGGTTTGGAATCGAAGGCCGATCGCATCATTGAAATCGGTGGTATCGAGCTTTTCAATCATTTCCCGACAGGCCGGTCGATCCATCTTTATATCAACCCGGCGGACCGAAAGGTTCATCCGGATGCATTGGCGGTGCATGGCATCACCGATGAGTTTTTGCGAGACAAACCAAAGTTCGAAGAAGTCGTTCAGGAAATCAGGGATTTCTTCGAAGGTGCGCGTTGGGTCGCGCATAATGCGACATTCGATATGGGTTTCATCAACGCGGAATTTGCCCGGCTTGGAATAGGGCCGGTTTCACCGGAGCTGGTAACCGACACGCTGTCCATGGCGCGCCGCAAACATCCGATGGGTCCGAATTCGCTGGATGCGCTTTGCCGCAGATACGGTATCGACAATTCGCACCGTACAAGACACGGCGCGCTGCTCGACTCCGAACTTCTGGCCGAAGTCTATATCGAGATGATCGGCGGTCGCCAGACGGCGCTGGGATTTGGAAGCGCAGCCAAAACTCAAACGGTCAACGTCGTGGATGAGGTGCCGAGCGAACCGTTACACCGGATTAAGCCTTTACCACCGAGATTGGATGCCGAGACCGCTGCCGCGCATGGAAAACTGGTTCTAGTGATGGGCGACAAGGCGATCTGGAACAAGTATCAGCAGTGAAGATGTCTGAAGCGGGGACCAAGTTTGTTGGTTCACGCGATCCCTGGAAACGCTCACAGATTACATTGAGTGTTTGTAGACGCTCAAAAATAAACCCGGGCTTTTGACCCGGGTTCACCAACTCGTCTATGTTTTCGTAAAATCAGTTCGGAACGGCCTGAACCTTGGCGCGGGCCTGTTCTTCGGCAACGCGCTGGGCAAACATCTGAGAGAAATCGATCGGGTCGATCATCAATGGCGGGAAGCCGCCATTGCGGGTAACGTCCGCAATGATCTGGCGTGCGAAGGGAAACAGCAGGCGCGGGCACTCGATGAAGAGAACCGGCAGCATGTGTTCCTGCGGAAAGCCGGTGATGCGGAAAACGCCGCCATAGACCAGTTCAGCCACAAACAGAACCTTGTCGCCATCCTTGGCTTCTGCGTTCAGCGTCAAAACGACGTCGAAATCAGAACCGGAAATTGGGTTCGCATTGACGTTGACATTGATGTTGATGGCAGGAGCGCCATCACGGGCCTGAAGCGAGCGGGGGGCACCTGGATTTTCAAAGGACAAATCCTTGGTGTACTGCGTCAGAATATTGAGGGAAGGGTTTGCACCGTCCAGCGCACCGTTTTCAGTGGTCATACTATGTCCTCGCGGATTGAATTCTTGAAAAGCCCTCTATCATTTAGACAATAGGCTTACAACCCTTCGATATGCAGGGTGGCGTCAAGGTTTCGGCAGGTCGCGGTCGTCTCTATTCGCAGACCATGGCGACTGGTTTGGCCCATCACGGTGGAAGTCGTCATCGTCCAGAACCACCACCTTTGCAGACCCGTTATTTTGCGGACCAGTTCGAAAACCCTGGTTCTTGAACGAGCTGGCAACAACGATGCGGGGACCGATCGCTTTCCAGATGAGCGTTCTGAAAGCGGGAACGAGAAGAAGAAGACCGATGACATCGGTAATGAAGCCAGGCACGAACAACAGAATACCAGCAATAACGCGCATACCGCCATTGATCATGGCCTGCGCCGGTTCATCGCCCGAGCGACTTGCGGTTTGAAGATTGCGCACCATGCCGAGGCCGCCGGATCTGAGAATGACCAGCCCGAGGAAAGAAGTAAAAAGGATCAACGCCAGCGTGAGCCACAATCCCAGCGCCTTGCCGACGACGATGAAGCCGGCAATCTCCAGGATTGGCATCATAAGAACGATGACGGGTAAGAAAGAGAAACGCATATTGCTAGCCTTGCGTGTTACAGGTCAGTCGAGACGAAAGTTTCAAACCCGTTTTCGGAAAATTCGATGCTGGATCGGGACGATATCATCAATATGTCGACCGATGGATAGAACCGATTGAATCTGCAGGTTTGAATGATGAGCAGATGCAGACTATATGATGTGTAGAAAATTAGATTTAAATGGCGGTTTCGGTAAAAGATGGGCTCAAGCGACTTTATAACATTGTTTTTCCTTGTGGCTGCAGTGCTGATTTTTCTTCAGCTTCGCAGTGTTCTTGGCCGCCGTACCGGCAATGAGAAGCCACCAGTGGACCCTTACAGCCCGCGTGATGCCGCCAAATCTCCGGCTGACGATAACAAGGTCGTGACCTTGCCGCGCCGCGGGGAAGGTGAGGAAGAAAACCGTTTTGCAGCAATCGATGCCATCGCCCCCGTGGGTTCAGCGCTCAATGATTCACTTCGTGAACTCACAAAGACCGATCCGTCTTTCGAGCCGAAGGAGTTCCTGAACGGTGCCCGGATGGCTTACGAAATGATCGTCATGGCTTTTGCCGATGGCGACCGCAAGACGCTCAAGAACCTCCTGTCCAAGGAAGTATATGAGGGTTTCGATGCGGCGATTTCCGAGCGCGAGAGCCGTGGTGAAGTGATCAAGTCGACTTTCGTAGGCACCGAAAAGATCGATATCACCCATGCCAGCATTCGCGATTCCGAAGAACAGATTACACTGCGGATCATCAGCCAGTTGATTTCGGCCACCTATGACAAGGATGGCAAGGTTATCGATGGCGACGCGGAAAATGTCTCCGAGGTTGACGACATCTGGACCTTCTCGCGCGACATCCGTTCGCGCGATCCAAACTGGAAGCTGATCGCGACCGAATCCGAACAATGAACAGCATGGGCCGGGATTTTGCTTTAGAAGAAGTGTCGTTCGATGAACTGCCCGATTGGCAGACGGACGATCCTTCGGCGCTGTTTCCGGCCATGCACTCTGTTCTCGAACATTTGCGTCACGCCAAGCCCTATCGCACCGGAACTCTTGGTCTGGAAGCGGATGACCTTGTTCCTCTTCTGGAGAGCGCCGAAAGTGTAGATCTAACTGATGCGCTTTCTGCCCGCCGCTTCTTTGAAGCGGAGTGCCTTCCATTCAAAATATCTCCCGCATCGGGCAGAAGCGGTTTCGTCACTGCATTTTATGAGCCGGAGCTGGACGTATCGGCTACACCGGATGCGGTCTGGAAATATCCGATTTATCGTCGCCCGGCAGACCTCATCGATCTGGATGAGACCAACAGACCATCCGATATCGATCCCTATTATGCCTTCGGGCTCGAGCGAGATGGTGCGATTTCCCCATATCCTAACAGGGGAGAGATCGACCGCGGATATCTCCATGGTCGTGGTCTCGAAATTGCCTGGGCGAAATCGAAGGTCGATCTCTTTTTCGTCCATGTACAGGGTGCGGCCCGGCTTCGGTTTGCCGATGGCACGATTAAACGGATCACCTATGCGGCCAAGGCCGGTCATCCCTTCTCTCCAATCGGTCTACTTTTGCTGGACAAAGGTGAGCTCGATCCGGCTACAATCTCGATGCAGACGATCCGCACTTGGCTAGCCGACCATCCGGACCAGGTGGATGAAGTCCTCTGGCACAATCGCTCCTACATCTTTTTCCGCGAGGCGGATGTGGAGGGGTTGGAGCTTGGACCTGTTGCTGCCGCCAAGGTTCCTTTGATCACCGGTCGGTCGCTTGCGGTCGATCGGCTGATCCATACGTTTGGCTTCCCCTTTTTTATCAGTTCGAAGAGCCTCACCCATCTTGATGCTGGTCATTCCTTTGGCCGGCTGATGTTGGCACTCGATACAGGTTCTGCCATTGTCGGGCCTGCCCGCGGCGATATTTTCACGGGGTCTGGCGATGAGGCGGGAGAGCTTGCAGGCACGGTGCGCAATGACGCAGATTTTTATATACTGATACCGCGTGGAGCAGCGGAAAGGTATCGGTGATGAAGGGTGGCCGCAAGCTCGGCAAGGACGAGCGTATTTTATGGGGGAAGGTGGCCAAGACGACGCGGTTGATTTCCGGTCGTCCCGAGGATCTTCTTGCTTTTGAAACGCTGGAGGCCGAAGCCGAGGTCGTGTTGCCACCGCAGCCGGAAAAGAAACCCGGCAAACCCATACCGCCTTTCCCGCAGATGATCATCGAAACAATCCCTCAACCCTTATTGACGGAAGCAGACAAGAAGCGTTTTCACAGCCCGCTGGAAAAGCCGGTCAAACGAAAGCTGACCCGTGGACGCTTGCCGCTGGAGGCGCGCATCGATCTGCACGGGATGTTCCAGAGCGAAGCCCACGCCGTGCTTCTCGATTTTCTGATTCGGGCGCATGAGCGCGGTTTGCGCCACGTGCTGGTCATTACTGGTAAGGGCCGGTCCATGGGCAGCGATGGCGCATTGAAGCGGGCGGTGCCCATGTGGTTTTCCAAACCGGAGTATCGCTATCTCATCTCGTCCTATGAGGATGCATCGATGAACCATGGCGGCGATGGTGCGCTTTATGTGCGTCTGGCGCGGCGGCGTGGTGAGCCCTCATGACACCCTTTGCCGATGCCGTGCGAGTGCTGCGGGAAAAAAAGGGCGTTACGCAAAAGCAGATGGCGCTGGCGATTGGCGTTTCGCCTGCCTATCTCTCTGCGCTAGAACATGGGAGGCGCGGCAAGCCGAGTTTCGATCTTCTCCAGCGCATTGCCGGCTACTTCAACATCATCTGGGATGAGGCCGATGAATTATTCTCGCTGGCTGGTGCGTCCGATCCGCGTGTGGTGATCGATACGGCCGGTTTGCCGAAGGAATATACGGCGCTCGCCAACGGATTGGCGCGGAATATTCGCAAGCTGTCGCCAACTGTGATAGATGAATTGACAGAGGTGCTGCAAAAAAGCCGTTCTTGCGATTGAAACCCGCGCTATCCCCGACTTTGTGCTGGGTTTTGGCGCTCGTGGACTTTGGATATCGAGGCGGAATTTCTATAGTCACACGTCAGATTTAAAGTGATTCGCTGCCGCGCCGTTCTTGTTTTGGATGCGCTGCGACAGATACATTTGGAAAGAGTGCTTATGACTGAAACGACGTCGAGCGAAAAAAACGCCGCTAGTGCAGCCTATGGAGCCGATTCGATCAAAGTGCTCAAGGGGCTTGATGCGGTTCGCAAACGTCCCGGCATGTATATCGGTGATACCGACGATGGTTCTGGTCTGCACCACATGGTCTACGAGGTCGTGGATAACGCCATCGACGAAGCGCTAGCCGGCCACGCTGATCTGGTAACGGTTACGCTGAACGCCGATGGTTCGGTCTCTGTCACCGATAATGGTCGCGGCATTCCCACGGATATTCACACTGGTGAAGGCGTTTCGGCTGCCGAAGTCATCATGACGCAGCTGCATGCGGGTGGAAAGTTCGACCAGAACTCCTACAAGGTGTCTGGCGGTCTACACGGTGTTGGTGTTTCCGTTGTGAACGCGCTGTCGGTTTGGCTTAAGCTGCGCATTCGCCGCAATGGAAAAACCCACGAAATTTCCTTTACCCACGGTGTGGCCGACGGTCCACTGAAGGTTGTTGGTGAATATGAAGGTCGTTCTGGCACGGAAGTGACCTTCCTCGCCAGCACCGAAACTTTCACCATGACAGAATACACCTACGCAACGCTGGAACACCGGCTGCGCGAACTGGCGTTCCTGAATTCGGGCGTGCGCATTCTGTTGACCGACAAGCGTCACTCCGACATTAAGCAGGAAGAAATGCTCTATGATGGCGGTCTTGAGGCCTTCGTGCGTTATCTTGACAGGTCCAAGAAGCCGCTGGTGGACAAGCCCGTTTACATCATTGGCGAAAAAGACGGCATTACCGTTGAAGTCGCCATGTGGTGGAACGATAGCTACCATGAAAACATGCTGTGCTTCACCAACAACATCCCGCAGCGCGACGGCGGCACGCATATGGCCGGTTTCCGCGGCGCTCTGACGCGTCAGGTTACGTCCTATGCCGATAGCTCTGGCATCACCAAGCGCGAGAAGGTCTCCCTTCAAGGCGAAGATTGCCGTGAAGGTCTGACGGCCGTTCTCTCGGTCAAGGTTCCAGATCCGAAGTTCTCATCGCAGACCAAGGACAAGCTGGTTTCTTCTGAAGTCCGTCCCGTCGTCGAAAATCTCGTCAATGAAGCTCTCAGCACATGGTTCGAAGAGCATCCGACGGAGGCGAAGATTCTCGTCGGCAAGGTGGTCGAAGCTGCCATTGCCCGTGAAGCTGCCAGAAAAGCGCGTGAACTGACCCGCCGTAAGGGCGCTCTCGATATCGCATCCTTGCCGGGTAAACTGGCGGACTGCTCTGAACGCGATCCGGCGAAATCCGAAGTCTTCCTCGTGGAGGGTGACTCCGCTGGCGGTTCCGCCAAGCAAGGCCGTTCGCGTGAAACTCAGGCCATTCTGCCTTTGCGCGGTAAAATCCTGAATGTGGAACGCGCTCGTTTCGACAAGATGTTGTCCAGCCAGGAAATCGGCACGCTGATTACTGCGCTCGGCACATCCATTGGCAAGGACGAATTCAACGCCGACAAGCTGCGTTACCACAAGATCATCATCATGACCGATGCTGATGTGGACGGCGCGCATATTCGCACGCTTCTGCTGACGTTCTTCTTCCGCCAGATGCCGGAGTTGATCGAGCGCGGTCATCTCTATATTGCGCAGCCACCGCTTTATAAGGTCACACGTGGCAAGTCCGTCCAGTATCTGAAGGACGAAAAGGCGCTGGAAGAATACCTGATTTCCATGGGCATCGAAGAAGCGTCTCTGACCATCGGTTCGGGTGAAGTCCGGGTTGGTCAGGATTTGCGCGAGGTTATTCTTGATGCGGTGCGAATGCGCACGCTGATCGACAGCCTGCATTCGCGCTACAGCCGCTCCATCGTGGAGCAGGCCGCCATCGCTGGTGCACTCAATCCCGAACTGTCGGCAGACGCCAGCAAGGCCGAAGCGACCGTTGCTGAAGTCTCACGCCGTCTGGACATGATTGCCGAAGAGACGGAGCGCGGCTGGACCGGCGAAGTCATGAACGATGGTGGCTTACGTTTCTGGCGCATGGTGCGTGGCGTCAAGGAAGTCTCCACGCTGGATATGGGCTTGATGGGTTCAGCAGATGCTCGACACATCGACCAGCTGGCCACCCGCATGGGTGACGTTTACAAGACGCCGCCCGTGCTGCAACGCAAGGATGGTACGCTGACAATTTCCGGCCCGCGCTCGCTTCTTGACGCGATCTTTGCGGCAGGCCGCAAGGGCCTTTCCATGCAGCGTTACAAGGGTCTCGGTGAAATGAACGCCGAGCAGCTGTGGGAAACTACGCTCGACGCCAATGTCCGCTCGTTGTTGCAGGTTAAAATTCCAGACGCCACCGATGCCGACAGCCTGTTTGCCCGCCTGATGGGCGATGAAGTGGAGCCGCGCCGCGACTTCATCCAGGAAAACGCGCTCAACGTCGCCAATCTCGATATCTGATTTTAACCGGTGGATTGTCGAATGCGACGATTCACGTGAAACGCAATGTTAACAAAAGGCCCGGTGGATATGCTTCCACCGGGCCTTTTGTTGTTCTGTCGGTTGATAGCGACCAGCTCAATCCGCCTTGCCAGTGAAGCTTCCTTCAAACGCCACGTCGGCAAGCGGCAATCTCTCGCTTGGAACTTCGCGTGCGGCCAGTTCGTCGGGCAAGGTGCTTTTGTCAGCGATCGTACCGATGGCGACGGCTGCTTCCACGACATAGCCTTGCGGCACATTGAGAGCTTCTCCGATTTTGTCTTTAAAGATGCCCGCCATGCCATGGGCGTGATAGCCGAGATAATGCGCCTGAATCGCGAGCGAGAACCATGCAGCTCCGGCGTCGAACGAATGGGTCGTCGCAGGCTTCCTCTCGCCATCGCGCGAAATATTGTAATCACGGGAAATGACAAAGAGCAGAACCGCCGCGTTTTTGGCCCAACGCTGGTTTCCCTCCATCAGCAGGCCCACGAATTTGTCCCAGTCCGGGCTGCCTCTATGGGTGTAAACGAAGCGCCAAGGCTGGAGATTCGACGCCGATGGAGCCCAGTGCGCCGCATCGAGGATCGTCAGCAAATGTTCTTTGGGCATTGCTGCGTCCGTAAATGCGCGCGGTGACCATCGGTCCAGAAAAATGGGATCGACCGGGTATTCGGATTGGCGTGAATTACTGT
The DNA here is from genome assembly GCF_900100825.1 of Agrobacterium sp. DSM 25558. Classification (NCBI taxonomy): domain Bacteria; kingdom Pseudomonadati; phylum Pseudomonadota; class Alphaproteobacteria; order Hyphomicrobiales; family Rhizobiaceae; genus Agrobacterium; species Agrobacterium sp. DSM 25558. The sequence continues at coordinate 98,309 of NZ_FMUD01000011.1, forward strand.
AGGTCATATCATCTCCTCGACAATTTTGTGCGTCACATGGATGCAGCGTAAAGCCATGATGTGGCTTAGCCTTCATTCAATGCCACGGATAGGAGAATGCGCAAGGCCTATGTTGGTTCGCGTTTTTGACCATGAAATGGTGACAAGGATAAATAGTTCGTTCATATATGCATAATCAAATACAAGTGGGAGAGACCTTATGAAACTGATGCGCGTCGGCCAGCCCGGCCAGGAAAAGCCAGCAATCCTCGATACGGATGGAAAAGTCCGTGATCTTTCTTCACAACTGAAAGATATCGGTGGCGAGGCAATCTCGCCCGAGGGTCTCAAAAAAATCGCTGCCATTGATCTCTCTTCGCTTCCCGTTCTGGCTGGCGAGCGCGTCGGAGCCTGCGTTTCCGGAACGGGCAAATTCATTTGCATCGGTCTCAACTTTTCCGACCACGCTGCCGAAACCGGTGCCAAGGTGCCATCGGAACCGGTTATCTTCATGAAGGCCACTTCCGCCATCGTCGGCCCCGACGACAATGTCGTTATCCCGCGCGGTTCGGAAAAGACGGACTGGGAAGTCGAACTCGGTGTCGTCATCGGCAAGACGGCGAAATATGTCTCGGAAGACGATGCGCTGGATTATGTCGCTGGCTATTGTGTTTCCCATGATGTGTCGGAGCGCGCGTTTCAATCCGAGCGCCAGGGCCAGTGGACCAAGGGAAAATCCTGCGACACCTTTGGCCCAATCGGTCCCTGGCTCGTGACCAAGGATGAAGTTGCCGACCCACAAAACCTTGGCATGTGGCTGAAGGTCAATGGTGAGACAATGCAGAACGGCTCGAGCAAGACGATGGTTTATGGTGTCGCTCATGTCGTTTCCTATCTCAGCCAGTTTATGTCACTGCATCCCGGCGACGTCATCTCCACAGGCACGCCTCCCGGCGTCGGCCTCGGCATGAAGCCACAGCGTTTCCTGAAAGCTGGTGATGTGGTCGAACTCGGCATCGAAGGTCTGGGAACTCAGAAGCAAACTTTCGTCGCCGACGTTTAAGCGTCAGCCTTGGTTAGAGCCATTATCTCTGGAAGCATTTTAAGCGCTGGTGCAACTCACCAGCGCTTAGCGCATTTTGTGCATGTGCGAAAAGATGCTATTATCCTGCGAAAGACCGAGATAAACGACGGGAGGCGTTCATCCATGTTCTACCATCTTTATGAAATGAACCATGCGGCCATGGCCCCGCTGAGGGCAGGCGCAGATATGATGCGCCAGGCTTATAGCAATCCACTCAGCCCTTTATCCAATACCGCCTTTGGGCGCAGCATGGATGCTGGTTTCGAGGTATTCGAGCGATTGACCCGGCGTTACGGAAAACCTGAATTCGGGCTGTCCTCCACCGTGGTTGACGGCAAGCGCGTGAGCGTTATCGAGGAAACCGTTTGGTCGAAACCATTCTGTAATCTGGTGCGATTCAATCGTGATCTCGGCGAAAATCGCAAAGCTGAGCCAAAAATATTGATCGTCTCTCCCATGTCAGGCCATTACGCCACTTTGCTGCGTGGCACCGTGGAAGCTTTGCTCCCTTACGGCGAGATCTACATTACCGACTGGATAGATGCGCGAACGGTGCCGGTAACGGACGGCAGGTTCGATTTGGATGACTATATCTCCCACGTGATTGAGATGCTGCATCACATCGGCGAAGGCGTACATGTCGTGGCCGTTTGCCAGCCGTCCGTGCCGGTGCTTGCGGCCGTTTCCCTGATGGAAGCGGATGATGACACATGCGCTCCTGCCTCGATGACGCTGATGGGTGGGCCAATCGATACGCGTATCAATCCCACCGCCGTTAATGAGATGGCCAAAGGCAAGCCTATCGAGTGGTTTCGCGACAATGTAGTGATGCAGGTGCCATGGCCGCAGCCGGGTTTCAGCCGTTCCGTCTATCCAGGCTTTCTACAGCTCTCTGGCTTCATGTCGATGAACCTCGACCGGCACATGACGGCGCATAAGGATTTCTACCTCAATCTCGTCAAGAATGACGGGGATTCGGCGGAGAAACATCGCGAATTTTATGATGAATATCTGGCCGTGATGGATCTGACGGCGGAGTTCTATCTCCAGACGGTCGAGACGGTGTTTATCGAGCATGCGCTTCCCAAAGGCACAATGTTGCACAAGGGCAGGGCGGTCGACCCGTCCGCCATTCGACATACGGCGCTTTTCACGGTGGAAGGTGAAAACGACGATATCTCCGGTGTTGGCCAGACGAAGGCGGCGCATGACATCTGTCTCAATCTTCCAGACAGCAAGCGTGAGCATTACATGCAGCCGGATGTCGGCCATTACGGCGTTTTCAACGGCTCACGCTTCCGCAGCGATATCGTGCCGCGCATGGTGGATTTCATGCGCAAACATGAAAAGGCTGCTTAAGGATAGGCGGATAGCTTTTTGCGGTGCGAATCGTTATGAAAGGACATGTTTTCGCTTCTCCGAAAGTCCCCGAAATCACCTGCGTCTGTGAAAGCCGCGCCCTCTCAGCGTTTGGTGGAGGTCGGTGGTCGTAGCTTGCCTATCACCATCAAGGAAAACCAGCGCGCAACCCGCATCACGCTTCGCATTGAACCGGGTGGCAAAGCGCTGAAGATGACCATTCCCTATGGTCTACACCACCGTGAGGTCGATGACTTCCTGGACCGTTACAATGGCTGGCTGAAAAGCAGGCTGGCGAAGTTTTCGGACGATGCAGGTATCGTGGATGGCGGGAAGATCGATATTCGCGGCGTGGCACATCGCATCGAGCATACCGGCACATTGCGCGGCGTGACACATGTGGTGACAAACGCGGACGGCGAGGCCGTGCTGAGGGTGAGCGGGCTACCGGAAAGCTTGGGCAAGCGAATTGCTACGTTCTTGAAAAAAGAAGCGCGCGCCGATCTGGAACGGCTGGTCGCTGTTCACGCAAAAACAGTCGGCAAATCTGTTCGCTCCATTTCCATGAAAGACACCCGCAGCCGGTGGGGCTCCTGCTCGCACAAAGGCAATCTCAGTTTTTCCTGGCGCATCGTCATGGCACCGGAAAGCGTCATCGATTACCTCGCCGCCCATGAGGTGGCGCATCTTCGCGAGATGAATCACGGCCCAAAATTCTGGGCGCTATGTGAACGGCTCTGCCCGCATACTGAAACGTCAAAGGCTTGGTTGAAGCGCAATGGATCACAACTCCATGCCATCGACTTTGACTGAAACGTTCCAAAAGTGTTTTGGATTCACGTGAAACACTTGTTCTGTCTGAGCGGAAACTGGATTTGGCTCGACTTTGGACGCATTTCGTGGCACCTCCCACCGTATGAAACCGGACATAAAGATTTGCGGACTGAAGTCGGCGGACGCCATTGAGCGGTCGGTTAGACGCGGTGCGACCCATATCGGCTTTATCTTCTTTGAAAAGAGCCCACGCAATATCGAGCCTGACATCGCAGGCAAGCTGGCCGATGCCGTGCGCGGCAGCGTCAAAGTCGTGGCCGTTACCGTCAATGCCGACAATGACGAGCTGGACGAGATCATCGATTTGTTGAAGCCGGACATGCTGCAACTGCATGGCAGCGAAACTCCGGAGAGAGTGCTGAACATCAAGGCTGTCTATGGATTGCCCGTCATAAAAGCGTTTTCCATTCGTGATGGCGATGATCTTGCCAAAATTCATCCCTATATAGGGATTGCCGACAAGTTCCTGTTCGATGCCAAACCGCCAGCGGGTTCCGATCTTCCAGGCGGGAATGGCGTGTCCTTCGATTGGACCTTGCTACGCACTCTTGACGAAGGCGTGGATTACATGCTTTCCGGTGGATTGAATAAAGACAATATCGCTGAAGCCTTGGAAGAAACCGGGGCGAGGGGAATAGATGCATCGTCCGGTGTCGAAAGCGCGCCGGGTGTGAAGGATTTGGCCCTGATCGACGCATTTTTCGATGCGGTCCGATCGGCAAGGCCGCAGGGAGTTTAAGAGTGAACGAAACGGTGAAACCCAACTCTTTCCGCGCCGGTCCCGATGAGGACGGTCGTTTTGGTACTTACGGGGGCCGCTTCGTTGCCGAAACGCTGATGCCGCTTATTCTTGAATTGCAGGAGCAGTGGAACAAGGCGAAGACCGATCCCGATTTTCAGGCTGAGCTTGCCCATCTCAACACCCACTACACCGGTCGTCCAAGCCCGCTTTATTTTGCAGAGCGCTTGACCCAAGAGCTTGGTGGCGCAAAGATTTACTTCAAGCGCGATGAGCTGAACCACACCGGGTCGCACAAGATCAACAATTGCCTTGGCCAGATCCTGCTTGCCAAGCGCATGGGCAAGACCCGCATCATCGCGGAAACCGGTGCTGGCCAGCACGGTGTTGCCTCGGCAACCGTCGCTGCCCGCTTCGGTATTCCCTGCGTTGTCTATATGGGCGCAACCGATGTGGAGCGTCAGGCCCCAAACGTTTTCCGCATGAAGCTTCTGGGTGCCGAAGTAAAGCCGGTGACGGCTGGGCATGGCACGTTAAAAGACGCGATGAACGAAGCGTTGCGTGACTGGGTCACCAATGTCGACGACACCTATTACATGATCGGCACCGCAGCCGGTCCGCATCCATACCCGGAAATGGTCCGCGACTTCCAGTCGATCATCGGGCACGAGGTGCGTGAGCAGATGATGGCAGCTGAAGGTCGCCTTCCTGATATGCTGGTGGCAGCCGTGGGCGGTGGCTCCAATGCCATTGGCCTGTTCCACCCGTTCCTGGATGATGCCAGCGTCAAAATCGTTGGCGTTGAAGCGGGCGGTAAAGGTCTTGAGGGCGAGGAGCATTGCGCGTCTCTCACGGCCGGGTCCCCCGGCGTGCTTCACGGCAACCGCACCTACCTTTTGCAGGATGGCGATGGTCAGATCAAGGAAGGTCACTCGATTTCCGCCGGTCTCGATTATCCAGGCATCGGCCCAGAACATTCGTGGCTGAAAGACGCCGGTCGCGTTGAATATGTACCCATCAAGGACAATGAGGCGCTGGATGCCTTCCAGTTACTGACACGAACCGAAGGTATTATTCCAGCGCTGGAGCCAGCCCACGCGCTGGCCGAAGTCATCAAGCGTGCGCCAAAAATGGATAAAGACCAGATTATCGTCATGAACCTCTGCGGCCGTGGCGACAAGGACATCTTTACCGTAGCGAAACTTCTGGAAACGGGTGCGTAATCATGACTGCACGTATGGACAAGCGCTTTGCTGATCTGCGCGCTGAAAACCGCCCGGCACTGATCACCTATTTCATGGGTGGAGATCCGGATTTCGAGACATCGCTCAACATCATGAAATCGCTGCCGGAAGCCGGTGCCGATGTGATCGAACTCGGCATGCCGTTTTCCGACCCCATGGCGGATGGTCCAGCCATTCAGCTTGCCGCACAACGCGCGCTGAAAGGCGGACAGACGCTGAAGACGACGCTCGATCTGGCCCGGGAATTCCGCAAGCAGGATAGTGCGACACCGATCGTTTTGATGGGCTATTACAATCCAATCTACATCTATGGCGTTGAAAAGTTTTTGGATGACGCGTTGGCGGCTGGCATAGATGGCCTCATCGTCGTAGATCTGCCGCCGGAAATGGACGATGAGCTGTGCGTTCCGGCGTTGAGCCGCGACATCAATTTCATTCGTCTTGCGACGCCAACGACCGATGAGAAGCGACTGCCCACTGTTCTCAAAAACACATCGGGCTTCGTCTATTATGTTTCGACCAACGGGATCACCGGTTCGGCATTGCCGGAACCGGCGCTGATTTCCGGTGCCGTTGGGCGGATCAAATCCCATACCGGCCTTCCGGTCTGCGTCGGATTTGGCGTCAAGACAGCGGATCATGCCCGTGCCATCGGCGCGGTTGCTGACGGTGTCGTGGTCGGATCTGTCATCGTCAACCAGATTGCCGCCAGCCTGACCAAGGATGGCAAAGCCACGAATGACACTGTTCCCTTCGTCACAACGCTGGTAAAGGGACTTTCAACAGGTGTGCGCGCATCGCGCCTTGCTGCTGCCGAATAAGTCTTCGGTTCAGCGCAGATAGTCAGGAGTATTAGACGTGAACTGGATTACCAATTACGTACGGCCTCGGATCAACTCCATGCTTGGCCGCCGCGAGACACCGGAAAATCTCTGGATCAAATGCCCCGAGACGGGCGAGATGGTTTTTCACAAGGATCTGGAAGAAAACAAGTGGGTCATCCCGGCCTCCGGTTTTCACATGAAGATGCCGGCCAAGGCACGTCTTGAAGATCTGTTCGACGGTGGCGTTTATGAAGCGCTTCAACAGCCGAAGGTCGCCCAGGATCCGTTGAAGTTTCGCGACTCCAAAAAGTATTCCGACCGTTTGCGTGATAGCCGCGTGAAGACCGAACAGGAAGATACGATCTTGGCGGGCGTCGGCAAGCTGCAGGGCCTGAAAATCGTCGCCATCGTGCACGAATTCCAGTTCATGGGTGGTTCGCTTGGCATTGCTGCCGGCGAAGCAATCGTCAAGGCCTTCGAGCGCGCCATTTCCGAGCGTTGCCCTGTGGTGATGTTCCCTGCTTCCGGTGGCGCACGCATGCAGGAAGGCATCCTATCTTTGATGCAGCTGCCCCGCACCACAGTTGCGGTCAACATGCTCAAGGAAGCGGGGATGCCATACATCGTCGTGTTGACCAACCCGACAACGGGTGGCGTAACGGCATCCTACGCCATGCTGGGCGACGTGCACATTGCGGAGCCGGGTGCGGAAATCTGCTTTGCGGGCAAGCGCGTGATCGAACAGACGATCCGCGAAAAGCTGCCTGAGGGCTTCCAGACATCGGAATATCTGCTGGATCACGGCATGGTCGACATGGTCGTGGATCGGCGTGAAATTCCCGATACGCTGGCAAGTCTGTTCAAGATCATGACCAAGGCACCAGCCGATACGTCTGCGGAAATCCTGCCACTGGCCGCTTCCGCCTGACGTCATTCGCGACTGGGCTCCGGAGGGGCCGATGACGGATATGACGACGCCCGCGCAAAGCGAGGCAGAACAGATCATCGAAAAGCTTTTGGGGCTCCACCCCAAAGGCTTCGATCTTTCACTCGACAGGATCACCATCCTCCTCGAAAAACTCGGCAATCCGCACAAAAGGCTGCCGCCGATCATCCATGTCGCCGGCACCAATGGCAAAGGTTCGGTCACCGCCTTCAGCCGCGCGCTTCTGGAAGCTGCGGGCCTTGGCGTCCACGTCCACACCTCTCCCCATCTCGTCAATTGGTATGAGCGCTACCGTCTCGGCATTCGTGGCGAAAAGGGCCGCTATGTCGAAGATGCTGTTTTGGCGGAAGCGCTGGAACGTGTCGCCGCTGCCAATGGCGGTCAGATGATCACCGTCTTCGAAATCCTAACAGCCGTTACCTTCGTTCTGTTCGCGGAACATCCAGCCGATGCTGCTATCATCGAGGTTGGTCTTGGCGGCCGTTTTGACGCTACCAACGTGATCACGAACCCTGCGGTTTCGATCATCATGCCGATTTCGCTCGACCACCAGGCCTATCTCGGTGATAGCGTCGAGTTAATCGCGGCTGAAAAAGCCGGGATCATGAAAGCGGGATCGCCCGTCGTCATCGGGCATCAGGAATATGATGCCGCGCTTGATGTGCTCGTGCAAACCGCAGAGCGCCTGAAATGCCCGACAGCCGTTTACGGGCAGGATTATTCAGCCCACGAAGAATTCGGTCGCATGGTCTATCAAGATGAGTTCAGCCTGGTGGACGCCCCATTGCCACGTCTTCCCGGTCGCCATCAACTGGCCAATGCCGCTGCCGCAATCCGGGCCGTCAAGGCTGCCGGTTTCGAGGTAACGGAACGGATGATCGAAACGGCAATGGCCTCGGTCGAATGGCCAGGCCGCCTGCAACGCATCAAGACCGGCCGCATCGTCGATCTGGCACCGCCCGGTTCGGAAATCTGGATTGATGGCGGGCATAATCCCGGTGCCGGCGAAGTCATTTCCGAGGCCATGGCCGGTTTTGAAGAAAAGCAGGCGCGCCCGCTGTTTTTGATTGCCGGTATGATCAACACCAAGGATCAGGTCGGATATTTCAAGGCGTTTGCCGATATAGCGCAATACGTCTTCACGGTCCCGATCCACGGAACGGATGCAGCCATCGACCCGGTGGTACTGGCGCACGCAGTATTTGATGCCGGGCTGGTTGCCGCGCCGACATCCTCGATCGAGGAGGCCTTGGAAGAGCTGACGAAGCGTCTCGTGCCTGGCAAACCGGCACCGCGAATTTTGATCGGTGGATCGCTATATCTGGCGGGCAATGCGCTGGCGTTGAACGGCACGGTTCCGAATTAAAGCCCGCGAATATCGACTTTGAGAATTGAGCCGCTCCATCCCCGACATCCTCGGGTCAAGACCGAGGATGTCGGTGGAGTGTTGCGATGATTTCATAAGAAAAAGCCCGGCAATGGCCGGGCTTTTCTCATTCTATCTTTTGCACTCAATCAAGCGGCGCTGGAAATCCAGGCAGAAAGCGCAGTCTTGGGCGCTGCGCCAACCTTGATGTCTGCCACTTCGCCGCCCTTAAACATCGCAAGCGTCGGAATCGAGCGGACGCCGAACTGTGCTGCCAGTTCTGGGTTTTCATCGATGTTGAGCTTGACGACCTTCACCTTGCCTGCCAGTTCGGTTGCAATTTCTTCGAGGCTCGGCGCAATCATCTTGCACGGGCCGCACCATTCAGCCCAGAAATCAACGACGACGGGCTCGACGGAATCAAGAACTTCGGCCTGGAAGTTGGACGTATCGACTTTCACGGTAGCCATGGATGGCTCTCCTTTCGGTGTCTCTTTGGTTGATTAGAATGTGATGCCGATGGCCGGCAATTTCAATGTCCGGTATCTCATTTTGTCTCGATTGCAGCAAGGGCAGCGGATAACGCATCGTCACTGAGCGTCACGAACGAAGCGTTTTCCGTATAGACCAGCGCACAGGTAAAGACCTTATCAGGATAAAGCGGTTCCAGAATGCTTTTGTAGATCGCAAGCTGCGCCTTGTGCGCCAAGGGTATGTCGGCGTCTTTGACGGGCGGCACGCGGTTGGTCTTGTAATCCACCAGAATAACGCGGTTTCCATCTACCGCCAGTCGGTCGATCCGGCCAGATACGGCGTAGTCCTTCGTACCCAGCCGCAAGGTCCCCATAATCGAGATTTCTGCACGGCTGTTAGCGGAAAAGGCGGGCTGAAGCGCAGGTTCCGACAGCACTGCCAGCGTCGAGCGGATCAGTTTTTCACGCTCGTGCTCGGGCCAGAACCGGGCGGCACGTTCCGCATACCGGCGGGCAGCATCGTCACGCTGTGCCAGTGGGTATTCCGGCAATGTCTGCAGCATCCGGTGAACGAGCTTGCCGCGTTGCAGGGCAAGACCGGATGAGACCTCCTGTTTGGCAAACAGCGGCGAGGTGACCAGAAGGTCCTCGGAACCGTCATCGATGATCGTTCCGGCACCGGAAGGGCTGAGCGGGCGCGGCAGAACCGGTGGTGGTGGCAAAGGCTGCATAAGAGATGCCGGCAGCACATCCCGAACGGGAAGGGGCGGCGATTCGGTTTTGGCGATGGTCTTGGCGTCGCGGTTGGTCGAATGCCACAGCAAACCATCCCACTCTTCGCCACCTGCGGAAAACGTCTGGCGTTTGCAGCGGGTTTCATCTGCGGCCAGCGAACGGGCAATCATCGCATGCCAGCAATCGAGATTTTCTCGAGGTCCACGATAGCCGCAGACGATCAGGTGATCGGCAGCACGCGTCATCGCCACGTAGAGAAGACGGCGATATTCCTGCTCGGCCGAAAGCTTGAGGCGGTCTTCGTCTTTCGACACCAGCGCATTATCGAAGCCTTTGCCCGGAAGCCAGATGGGCAGCGAGGCATCATGGGTTTCGATGAAACGCAGTTTTGGCAGATGGCTGTGAATAAAGGCCTTGGAGCCGCCATCGACCAGAAAAACAACAGGCGCTTCCAAACCCTTGGATGCATGCACCGTCATGATGCGGACTTCGCCGCGTTCTTTATCCTGCTCGCGCTTGATCTCAGGCGCGTCGGTTTCCATCACGGAAATAAAGGATTGCAGGCCGGGAAGTCCCGTGCGTTCATGATCGAGCGCAAAGGACAGGAACTCGTCCAGAACGTCGCTGGCTTCGTTGCCCAGCCGCCCGAGGAATTTTGCCCGGCCTTCATGCAAGGTCAGCACGGCAGCAAAAAAGTCATGGATCGTCTGCGTCTTCGACAGTTCGATAAAGTGTGAAAGTTGCGCCACGGAAGCAGCGAAATGACTGCCCTCCGGCTGTTCTGATACCACTCGCAAATACTGCCATACACTGGTATCCGGCGGGCGTTTTGCAGCGATGTCGAAGATGTCTTCTTCCGAGTGATTGAACAGCGGGCTTTTCAGCAGCGCCGATAGAGACAGATCGTCCTGCGGTAACAGCACGAAGCGGCCAAGCGCCAGCAGATCCTGAATGGCGATGTGGTCGGTCAGACGGAGGCGGTCGGCACCGGCAACGGGAATGTTCTTTCGCTGTTTCAACTCGCGGGTCAGTGCATTGACGAAGGCGTGGCGTTTTCTGACCAGAACGAGAATATCACCGGCCTCGATGGTGCGTTCCACGCCTTTCTCGACCACGGTCTCCTTACCGATCATCTCGGCAATGCGGGCAGCGATGCGGCGTGCGACGATGGCGGGCGGGGCGCTTTCGCGCAGCGCATCGAAGGGGGCAGTCCAGTCCTCTTCATTTTCCACCGGCTCGGCGGCAATCATGTCCCACAGTTCGACGGTGCCCGCCTGTCCATGGCGGTTGGAGCGGTGCTCGACGGGTTCCTTTTCGGCGCTCAGGCCTTCCGCATGCTCGGGCAGGGAAAAGACCTGGTCGACCGCGGCAAGAACATCGTCTGTGGAACGGAAGGACAAGGGCAGACGGACGGAATGGAATGTCTGTTCCACGGCGGTAACGCGACGTTGTGTTTCCCGGCTCTCCTGCGAAAACCGTTCGGGTCGCGCGCCTTGGAAGGAGTAGATCGACTGTTTCTCATCACCCACGGCAAACACCGTGCGCCGACCATCGCGTGCCGTTTCACCATGGAAGAAATCGGCGGCAAGTGACTGGATGATGGACCATTGCACGGGGCTGGTATCCTGCGCCTCATCCACCAGAATGTGATCGATACCCTGATCCAGCTTGTAATGAACCCAGGCCCCTGCCGTATCGCGATTGAGCAGTGTCGCAGCGCGTTCGATTAGATCCTCGAAATCCAGCTGGCTGCGCTGCTTCTTCAAATCTTCGAAATCACCGATCAACCGCTCCGCAAGCGTCAGCGCATGTTTCGTCGCTTCCAGCATGCGGATTGTGCGGTAGCGATCCCGGCAGGCCACCACATGGGCGCGCGCCGCCGTCAGATCGTCCAGCAGAGCAGGGGCCGATTTCTGCATCGCCTTGTTGATGACGTACGCATCCGACTTCGGCGCGCCTTGCGAGGTCAGAAGCGCTGCTTCGATGAACTCCACGCGCTTGAAAATATCGGTCGTGCGGGCGGCTTCACGAAGCGCGTAGGCGACATCGATCACGCGAGATCCGCCGATTTCATCGCCCAGGGTTAGATAGGTTTCCATCGACAGACCGGAGAGACCGGGCAGGGGCCAATAGGCTGCTGCTGCCGTTTCTTCTGTTTCCTGCGGGCCAATATTGGCCTTGGCCCGAAGCGTGGCATCGATACCACCGCTACGGTGCGCCTGTTCGAGAAAGCCGCTGATTGCGTTACGGTTGGAGACGATGGCGCTAAGCAGCGCTTCCAGCCCGGTTTCGTCTGCGATATCGAGAACGTAAGCCAGCGCCTGCGCAAGCGGCTGATCGGCCTCCATGGAGACGGCGGTCAACAGCGTGCGGCGTGCCTCTGCTAGCAGCGTGCTGGCGGCACGGTCATCCAGCACCGAGAAATGCCCGGCGACATTGGCTTCCAGTGGAAACTGGTGCAGCAGTGCTTCGCAGAAGGCGTGGATGGTTTGAATTTTCAGGCCGCCCGGCGTCTCCAGCGCTTTTGCAAACAGCCGTCGTGCTTCCTTCAGCTTGATGAGATCGGGAACACGGCCTTCTATGGCGGTGATGCGATTGCTGAGATCGGCGTTGGAAAGCGTGGCCCAGTCTGCCAGCCTGTCGAACACGCGGCTTGACATTTCTGATGCCGCGGCCTTCGTATAGGTGAGACACAGGATCGCGGATGGGCGGCACCCGGCCAGAAGCAGGCGGATCACCCGCTGCGTCAAAACGTGCGTCTTGCCGGAACCGGCATTGGCCGACACCCAGGCGGAACTGCTGGGGTCGGACGCGCGGGTTTGCTGTGCGCTCGTCCAGTCGATCCAGCTTTTAGGATCGTCCTGTTCGGGGCCGTGATCGATGATATCATTCAGCATCGCCATCTCCCGGTTCTGCCGTCGACCATTCGGACACGCGGGCAAGGTGGTCATATTCGCCGCCATAGGCCTGCTGCTCTTCGGGGATCAGCCGCGAAACGAAACCGTTCTTGCCCTCGCGAAGCGAAATTACGAATTTGGCCAGCTGATCAATCGAATCACCCGCCAATTCCACTGCCGACTTTGGCGCAACTTTCGCTGTTGCCTTGGCGTGTTCATTGTTGATCGTATCCGTGCCGAAGCGTTCGCCGGGCCGCAGGCGCACATAGATCAAATCCTCCGGTATTGGGGAGCCTGTATCGCGGAAGGCACCGCGCATCAGGGCCGCCGCTTCCAGCGGCAATTGCGGATCGAGCAGCGAGCGGGCCTGTTTGACGGAAGGGGAAAGCCCGGTTTTGTAATCGATGATATCGGCCTTGCCAGAGGTCTTGATATCGATGCGGTCGGCAACGCCGGTCAGGCGAATGCCCGCTTCCGGAATTTCCTGTCCGGCCCGCGCCTCGATATGGCTGCGCTTGACCAGCGCGCGACGGTCTTTTTCCCATTTCATAAACTCGCGCGCGACCGCTTCAAAACGGGGCCGCCAGACCACATCGATATGCGGTGGCAGGTTTTCCGCATCGAAACAGGCATGTAGCACGCGAAACATTGCCTCTTCGGCAGCGGGCGTACCGGGCACATGCTCTTCGCGGGAATAGGTTTCCATGATGCGGTGATAGAGTGTTCCACGGTCGGCAGCACCGGGGTCGCGGTTGAACTCGTCCAGCGGATCAAGCTTCAGAATGCGCCGCGCATAGATGGAATAGGGATCGCGCCGCAGCCTGCCAACTTCACTGAAGGAATAGGATTTCGGTTGCAGCTCCGCAGGCGGTGTCGGGGCAGGGCGCTTGGCGGCTTGCTGGCTTTCACCCTCATCCAGCATGGTGGCCCAATGGCGGTACGCGGTTCCGCGCGCTTTCAGCGTCTCCGCGAACTCTTCCCCACCCAGCGCCAGTAGCCTTTGCAGCCAGCGCGACGCAACGGCGGGCGTCGAGCCCTGGCGCAGTGCGCGGGTGTAAAAAATATGACGCGTGCCATTCGCCATCTCGAAATCATGCGCCAGCTGGCCGATGCGCCGTTCCGGCGGCTCCAGACCGATGGCGGTTTTCATGTTGCGGGATAGGAAAGGATTGTTGGCTGTCTGTCCAGGCCAGATCCCCTCGTTCAATCCGCCGATGATGACGGTATCGACGCTTTGAAGACGGGCTTCCAGCGCACCGAAAATGAAGACGCGCGGGTGGCGCATGGCGCGAGGCTTGATCGATTCGCCAGCAATCAGTGCCGTCATGATATCAATCCATTGCGGCCCATCGGCTTCCAGCACGCTGCCGCATTCCATGAGTTCGGAAAGAAGACCAGACAGTTTCTCACCCGCTTCATGCGACCAGAGATTGGCGAGATCACCCCTCTCATCGACACACATGGCCTCGATCACCCGGCCTGTCCGCTCCGCCCAGTCGGCCAGCGTAAGACGTGCTGTCAACCGGCCGCTGACGAGGTCTTTGCGAATAAAGGCGGCATCCAGCGGCTCAATGGCAGCCTTGATGCGGCGCGCCAGGTCGGCAGCGGCGAGGTCGGTACCCTCGGCCAGCGATTTACGCCATTGCGGTGGATGCCGGTCGTTGATGTGGAGGGTGAGTTGCTGTTGCAGCAGCGCTTCCAGCGTGTCGAGCGTGGTTTCCGTTCTGCCACCACGAAGCGCCAGAAGCTCTAGCCCGGCGACCGCTTGACCAACCGCCTCTTCGCTAAGATCGAAGCGGGCCAGCGGATGTTTCAGTAGGGACATGACTGCAACTGGATCACCGGGTCGCAGGATGGATTCGAGGGCCAGCATCAACAGGCCTGCCTGTGGCGTGGCGGACAATGGCGTACCGGCGGAATCGTCTGCCTCGATACCGAAGCGGGCCAGCTCTGTTGCCACGCGGCGCGCAAGCCCACGGTCCGGGGTGATGAGTGCGGCCTGAGATTGGCCACCTGTGCCGGGCTTTTCAAGGGCGAGACGAAGGGCAATCGCAATCGCCGTTGCCTCCTCGCGCTCATTGGCTGCCTCTATGATGGAAGCGGTGGCGAAGGCTTCATTGAAAAATGCATCGCTTTTTTCGGAGCGCCACTCGTTCCACTCGCTGGTGGCCTTGGCCGGGGCAAGAGCGGTGGAAAAGATTGCGGCACGGTCTTGTAGGTCACTATCCAGCATGCCGATCTGTTCGGCATCATTGCGCGATACGCCCAGCTTTTGCAGCAGCACGAAGAGGCCATATTGCGAATGCGTGCGACTGGACGGATCGTCGGGGCTTTCATTGATCGACTGCCATTGATCCTCCGGCATTTCAATATCGAGGCCCGGCAGAACGACGGTGCCCTGGGAGAGGGATGCGACAGCTGCAATCAAGTCTGCCGCTGCCGGAATGGAACCTGTGGAACCCGCAACGATGATGGGATCATTCGATCCGATCTTCGTCAAGCGCTCGGCTTCTGCCCGCAAAATCGCATTGCGGTGCCTGCCTGCCGAGGATTTGTTGAGTTCTTCCAGCCGCGCAGGCCAGAAGACGCTGGCGATCTTCAGGAAATCGGCGGTCAGTTGCCACCATTGCGCATGGTCAGCGGTGTCGAGTTTGGACAGTGCGTCCCAATCCCGGTCTTCCGTATCCATGGCGTCGATGACTTCGCCCAGCGAGCGGGCCAGCCAGATGGCATCAGCAGGGCTTGCGGGTGCAACCAGCGGCGAATCGGAATGCACGGCACGGATGGCGTCCGGCAGACTGTTGCGCCATGCAAGGATCAAACGCGCAAGCTCGACCAGCCGCGCTGTGCTGGAAATCGGTGGGGCGAGGTCAATGGTCGCGGGCGTTTCGATGTCGAAAAAGCCGCTATCGTCATCCGTTTCGCCCAAGGGACGGATGATCGGCAGAATGGCCGATTGGCCGCCGAGCAAATCCACGAATTCGGAACGCAGTACGCGCGCCGAACGGCGGGTGGGGACATAGATGGTGACCTTAGCCAACGACAGCGGATCAGCGGCATCGTAGCGAAAGCCAGTTGTCAGCCTACCATCGCACAGAGCAGCCGCAAGCGTTCGTAGAAATGGCGTTCCGGGGGCGATGGTTAGAATACGCTTGGCATGCGCCAATGGGTGATCTCACTTGTCGGTTGCTACAGCTGCGATGGTTCGTTCCGCATCTTCTATAGCATCCGGCGTGCCGACGGTAATCCATTGACCTGATAGTGACAGGCCAAAAAGCCGGTTTTGGGCAATGGCACGGTCGAAATAGATGTTGAGATTGAAGGCGTCAGTGGGCGCGTCATCCAGAAGCCGCGTATCCATCGCGATTGCACCGGCATAAACGACTGGACGCGGTTCGCCTTCGTTGTAGCGCGTCAAGGTGCCATCATCGGCAAGGTTGAAATCCTTTTTGCCGTTGTGGCCAGTGGTGCGGTCCATATCGACGCAGAGCAGCGCCATATCCATGGTCTCAGCGTCGAAAAACGCGGCAAGCTTTTGTAGGTTGGTTGTTTCATCAGACGTCTCGCCAACCCAGAACAGGTCGGCATTCATGACCAGAACAGGTCCGGGCTCCAGCAGCTTCAAGCCCTTGGCAAGCCCACCGCCGGAATTCATCAGCTGTTGCCGCTCGTCGGAAATCAGAATTCTGGCGTCTTTGCGGTTCTCAAGATGGGCAACCATCTGGTCGGCATGATGGTGTACATTGATGGCGATGGTCTCGACGCCTGCCTCAACGAGAACATCTATGACGTAATCGATCATCGGCCGCCCGGCGATATGCACCAGAGGTTTGGGGATCGTATCGGTAATCGGTCGCATTCGGGTACCCAGACCCGCCGCCAGCACCATCGCTTGTCTGATCGTCATGGAGGACACTTCACTCTTTGTGGATATCGATGCCTGCACGCTCAAACCAATTGCGCAGGATGGCGAGATCAGGGTGCTCAAGTGCCGAGCGCAGATAGGAGAAGGTGCGCGGCATGTGTTTCATGTAATGTGGCTTGCCATCGCGCGTCATCAGCCGCACCCATATGCCCACCAGCTTGCAATTGCGCTGTGCGGCCATGATGGCGAAGGCTTTCAGGAAGGATTTCTCATCGAAATCAGCATTTTTGCGCCGGATATCGAGATAGTGTTCCATCAGCCGCGCTTGCATATCCGGTGAAATTGTCACGCGGGCATCTTGAACGATGGAGGCGAGGTCGTAGGCCGTTGGCCCGATCATAGCATCCTGAAAGTCGATGATACCAACCCGTTGGATGCCGGTTTTTTCGGGTTGCCAGATAATGTTGGGTGAATGGAAATCCCGCAGCAAAAGCCCGGTCTCCGCATCATCGAGTTTTTCGATCAGCTGGTCCCAGACGGCAAAGAAGCTTTGCTTTTCACTGTCATTGGTCTTTCCACCACGGATATGCGGGAGATACCAGTCCAACAACAAAGACGTCTCGATCTTCATTGCATCCGCATCAAATGGCGGTACCTGATAGATCGCGCCATTCGAAAGGCTAATATCGCCTGGGGCAGGTGCGTCATGCAGGGCGGCAAGGCAGGCGACGCTTGCCAGATAGCGCTCCTCAATCGGGGCACCATCGACGTCCAAGACGCCATCGCGCCCGATATCTTCGAGAAGCAGAATGCCCCGTTCCAGATCCTGCGCCAGAATGGCGGGCGCGGAAAAACCCTTGTCTGTGAGATAGCGGTCGATGGCGATGAAAGGTGTCACTTCGCGGGCAAGGTGCACGATTTCGGCGTAGGTTTTGCCATCCTGAATGACTGGTCCCCTCGGCGGCGGCTGCCAGTCCATCAGCAGGCACTGGCCGTCGGCGTCGCTTATCAGTTCATAGGTGCGGTAAGCTGCGTCGCCGCTGAAATATTGGCGGGACGCATGCCCTTTACCGTTGCTTTCAAGGAATTCGCGAATGGCAAGCACGCGCTCCAGCCGTTCTTTTTGCCTTGGTGGCGCATCGATGGTCGCCAAGCGTCCTTCGTCGCGGTGGGTAAGCCGCAAAGTGATGGTGCTGTCTTTCGGAAGCTCACTGGCCGCCATCTCTGGCCACTCGATCAGGCAAACGCCATCTGACAGCATCTCGTCGATGCCGAGCTCATCCAGTTCGGAGACATCGGAGAGACGATAGAGATCGAGATGCGCGACGGGAAAACGAAGATCGTAGGACTGAACGATGGTGAAGGTCGGGCTAGGAACTTCGAGATATTGGTCACCGGCAACTGCCCGGATGAGCGCGCGCGCCAGCGTCGATTTGCCCGCGCCCAGATCGCCCACAAGGGCGATGCAATCGCCGGGTTTCACGGTCAGTGCCAGTTCCTCGCCCAGCCGGATCGTCTCGGCTTCGTCGGCGAGGAAAATAGAAATAGGCGAAATCGTCTCGTTCATTCGGCGGCGATGGAATGCGGATGTGAGCCGGATGGAATACGGCAACTGACGACCGTGCCTTCACCCGGGCGGCTGTCGATGGTGACATTGCCACTGTGAAGGCTGACGAAGCTTTCAACGATGGAGAGGCCAAGGCCCGCTCCGGTGCGGCGGCCGCCATTGCCGCGGGTCGAGAAGCGATCAAACACGGTTTTCAACATATCTTCCGGAATGCCCGGCCCCTGATCTGCCACGGAGAAGACGAAATCGCCTTCGCTGCGCTGGCACGTCAGGGTAATTGCCGAACCCTCGGGCGCGAAGTTTGCGGCATTGGTCAACAGCTTGATCAGGATTTGCTTCAGACGCTGATGGTCGGCAACGATTGCGCCCAGATGTGCGGGGGCGACGATTTCCAGCAAAACACCGCTTTCCTGCAAACGATCCGTAATCTGCACCGAAACATCGGCAAGAAGCTCGTTCAGATCGTTCTCGGTGTAGTTGAGATGCATGATGCCCGCATCAACTGTCGCCAGATCGAGAATGTCGTTGACGATCGTCAGCAGCACTGACGAAGACGTGGAGATATGATCGAGATATTCCGCCTGACGCTCGCTGAGTTCGCCGATGCCAGGCGTTTTCAGAAGGTCGGTAAAGCCAATGATGTTGGTCAAAGGCGAGCGAAGCTCGTAGGACACGTGCTGGACGAAATCGTTCTTCAGCTCATCCGCCTTGCGCAACGCTTCGTTCTTTTCCTTCAGCGCCCGCTCGGCACGCACACTGTCCGTCATGTTGACGAAGGTTAGCATGGTCTGCGAATCCGGCAAAGGAATGATGGCGTAATCCAGCACAAGACCGGACAGAAGTTCGAGCGTGCCCTGTTTCGACAGGCGTTCATCATCGAAACTGGTGATGAACTGGCTGAAGGCACGCCAGCCATCGGGCTTCTCATAGGATTGTGAGCATGCTTCTTCGATAGAGCGAATATGCTTGCCGGCTTCGGCTTCTTCGCCAGTGATAGCCCAGAGCGCGCGGAAGGCGGGGTTTGACAGGCGGATGCGTCCGTCCGCACCGAACACGGCTACACCTTCGGACAGATGGTCGATGGTTTCACCCTGAACCTTGACCAGCGTGTTATAGCGCATTTGTAGATCGACCTGCTCGGTCAGGTTTTCAAACACCCAGGTTGCGCCGCCCTGCGGGTGCGCCGTGGCGATGACGCGCAGCGTCTGTCCGTTCGGCAAGTGCCAGAGGTCGGTTTTCGTATCGAGGGACCGGTACACGGCAAGAGCCGTCTCTTTCCAGCTCTTCCAGTTCAACTGTTCGGGCAGTTTGCCATCGGAGCGCAGGCGGTCCAGAAGCTCGGAATTGTCAGGCTTGGATTCCAGCAGAACCAGATCAAGGCCCCAAAGGCTGACGAAAGCCTGATTGTAGAATTGCAGACGCTGCCGGCCATCGAAGATCGCGACCGGTGTTGCCAGATGATCCAATGTCTCGGCGTGGCTTTTCAGCGTACGCTTCAACTCTTCACGCACGGTCTCGGCTTCCGTCGTGTCGATGGCGATACCTGCGGAACCGCCCGGCGTCTTGATATCGACCACATCGAAAAAGGTTCGGTTGCCGGAAACCACCGTGGAGATGCGGTCATGATAGGGCGATTCAGGTGTGGCGCTCGCGCGGATTTTCTGGCGCGTCACGGTGTTCAGCAATTCGCGCTGTTCGGTCACAGCCTCTTGCGGATTGCGGGCGTCCACGCCCTGCGCATAGGCATGGTTCACCCATGTCAGTGCGCCCTCGGAATTGCGCCGCCAGACGGGCTGCTCAATGCTGTCGAGAAGATCCTGGAATGTCGAGATCGATGATACCAGCCGCTCACGCTCGACTTTCAGATTGGCAAGTTCGGCGCGCAGATTGTTCAGAGCAACGAAACGCGCAAACGCCTTGCCGCCGGATACGCGACCTTGAACCTCGATCACTTCGCCGCGCTGCGTTTCGACGGTCAAATCGAAACTTTGTGCGTGGCTGCGCAATTTCTCGATAGCTTTTTCAAGCGGAGCTGCGGAGGCTGGGCGAAGCCAACGACCGAAAGCCAGAAAATCGTGGTCAGCCTGCGGAACGCCGGTTTCAGGCGGCAGCTGTCCGATGAATTCTGCACGTTGGCTGGAGCTTTCCCAAATGACGATGCGGCGGGACTTATCCGCAATCAGCGCTTCGTATTTTGAAATCTTGGCATTGGCTTCGGAAAGAGCTGCTCTGAATTCGTTGGTTTCAGCTTCGATGTTTCCACGCTGGCGAACAAGCCAGACGATTGAAAACAGCGTAGCCGAAACGACACCGATAAAGAGGGAATAGGTTATGGTTTCTGAAGACGAGAACAGGCGTTCTCCAGTCTGCAAAACCGTGTTTTGCTGTGCATGAGCGACAGCCGCAAAGCCGCTCAAGACAGTTCCTGCCATCAGGACTGAAAGTGTCTTCGCCTTATCGCGGAGAACGCTCACGGTCCCCATAAGTGAGGTCGTCAAGCGTTTAGATACCGAGGCATCAAGACTGCCCGGCTCGTCGTTTTTTTTCGCCCGCTTTTGCGCGCGTGAATTATCTACCGTCATCCCCGGTCTGTCTCCGTCCTATGTGCCGCATTCTCGACAAGACATCCCATTTCCGCGCGCTATGCCCGCGCACGAATCAAGTCTTGTGACAATACCGCCTTCGGAAACCCCCGTGAAGGGAGGGCGGAAAAAGATATGGCGGGCTTTGTCAAGCCCGCCATATCCATATCTAGTGCGTTAATTGTGGATATTAACCATAAAATCAATATCTGTAGTGTTCAGCCTTGAATGGACCGGTCTTGGACACGCCGATATAATCTGCCTGAAGATCAGAAAGTTCTGTCAGCTTCACGCCCAGCTTCTCAAGATGCAGACGCGCGACCTTCTCATCGAGGTGCTTTGGCAGCACGTAAACGTCGTTCTTGTACTCGCCCTGCTTCGTGAAGAGTTCGATCTGGCCCAGAACCTGGTTGGTAAAGGACGCCGACATCACGAAGGATGGGTGGCCCGTGGCGTTGCCGAGGTTGAGCAAGCGGCCTTCCGACAAAAGGATCATACGGTTGCCCTTGGCGAACTCGATGAGGTCCACCTGCGGCTTTACGTTGGTCCACTTCAGGTTCTTGAGAGCAGCAACCTGAATTTCGTTGTCGAAGTGGCCGATGTTGCCGACGATGGCCATATCCTTCATCTCGCGCATATGCTCGATGCGGATGACGTCCTTGTTGCCTGTGGTGGTGATGAAGATGTCGGACGAAGCAACGACGTCTTCCAGACGAACGACTTCAAAACCGTCCATGGCAGCCTGAAGCGCGCAGATCGGATCGATTTCCGTGACCTTGACACGAGCGCCAGCGCCCTGAAGCGAAGCGGCAGAACCCTTGCCCACATCGCCGTAACCGCAGACGACGGCAACCTTGCCGGCCATCATAACGTCGGTTGCGCGGCGGATACCGTCAACCAGCGATTCCTTGCAGCCATACTTGTTGTCGAACTTCGACTTGGTGACGCTGTCATTGACGTTGATCGCAGGGAAAGGCAGCAGGCCCTTCTTGCTGAGGTCGTAGAGGCGATGAACGCCCGTCGTCGTTTCTTCGGTCACGCCCTTGATGGCATCGCGCTGCTTGGTGAACCAGCCCGGGGAAGCGGCAAGACGCTTCTTGATCTGGGCGATGAGGATTTCTTCTTCTTCAGAGTCAGGCTTGGACAGAACGTCCTCACCGGCTTCAGCGCGCGCGCCGAGCAGGATGTACATGGTGGCATCGCCGCCATCGTCGAGGATCATGTTGGAGAAGCCACCATCGGTCCACTGGAAGATCTTGTCGGTGTATTCCCAATATTCGGTGAGGCTTTCACCCTTGACCGCGAAAACCGGAATGCCGGTTTCGGCAATGGCTGCTGCCGCATGGTCCTGGGTGGAGAAGATGTTGCAGGATGCCCAGCGAATGTCGGCGCCCAGTTCCTTCAGCGTCTCGATGAGAACGGCTGTCTGAATGGTCATGTGCAGGGAGCCGGAAATCCGTGCGCCCTTCAAAGGCTTGGTCTGGCCAAACTCTTCGCGGCAGGACATCAGGCCTGGCATTTCGGTTTCAGCAATGTCGAGTTCCTTACGGCCGTAGGCGGCAAGGTTGATATCGGCAACGACGTAGTCTTTTTCAGCGCTCATAAAATGTCTCCTGCTTAAAAGGAGGCAGAGGACGAACCGCTGCCCGAATGATGGCTGCGGTTTATCAGGCTGAGATCAATCTGGCAATAATGATATAAAGAAGTCTTTATGTCTTTATATGGCTTGGTTATCAAACCTCTTCGCCGAAACGGTCTGCAACCAGCGTCTCGAGCGCTGCCAAGGCCTCCGCAGCCTGATTGCCACTGGCTTCCACAACAACCGTGCAGCCGGGGCTGGCCGCCAGCATCATAAGGCCCATGATCGAGGTGCCGCCAACGGTCATGCCATCTTTAGAGACTGTGATTTCCGCATCGAAGCCATCAACCATCTGAACGAACTTCGCAGATGCGCGGGCGTGAAGGCCGCGCTTGTTGACGATCAGCAATTCCCGCGAAAGAGGCGACATTCAAATGAACTTCTTTATTTGCCGCTGAGAACGCGGCTGGCGACATTGATGTATTTTCTGCCAGCATCCGAGGCCTCCTGCAAGGCCTTCTCCATGTTATCTTCGGTGCGAATGCCCGCAAGTTTGATGAGCATGGGCAGATTGACGCCTGCGATGACCTCGACATTGCCGTTGTGCATGACGGAAATGGCCAGATTGGAGGGTGTGCCGCCAAACATGTCGGTCAGAATAATGACGCCGTTGCCGTCATTGGCGCGCTCTACGGCATCGAGAATATCCTGCCGGCGCTGATCCATGTCATCCTCGGGACCGATACAAACCGTCTCGATCAATTTCTGAGGACCGACCACATGCTCTACCGCGTGCCGGAATTCCTCAGCCAGCTTGCCATGGGTGACAAGCACTAGTCCGATCATGAAATGCTCCCTTTCGCACGCACCTTGATTGCCGACTATCGCAATGCCGCAATCATGTCTATCGGTGGGGGCACATCTTGATGAGGAAAATACGAAGCGCAAGCCCCAAATTGCCGGTTTTCCATTCACATTCCCTTGGTTATGAAAAGATTCTGAGCAAGTGCAGCAAATTTTCCATAGGGCATGATGCTGTCGCGCGGAATGCGCAGCAAAGGCAAACGAGCGCCGCCGACCAACTCCATCATCTCGTTTTCAGGTGGCAGGCGAGGGCTCTCCGGGTGCGGGACCGATGTAATCGCGTAATGCATGGGCGCTTCTGCGACGCTATTCATGGAGATGATGCCGCTGCCGCGCAGTTCCAAAAGTCCCTTGATCGGCTCGGGTCGTTCTGCGATCACGATGCCATTTCGAAGGGTGATTAAGACCTGGTCGTCCGCAACAAGCGCTACAGGGAGGCCGCAGCGCTGAGCCTCCGTTAGAAAACTGAAAGCAAGCTCGCTTTTCCCGCTGCCGGACGGGCCGACGAACAGAAGGCCGGTCTGCCCGACAACGATGGCACTGGCGTGAATATTGGCTCGCTCAGCGCTCATTGGCTTGCGCAAGTGGAAGCGACAGGCTGAAACGTGCGCCGCAGATGACGCCATATTTGTCGATAATGTTTTCTGCCTTCAAAGTACCATTATGCGCTTCGGCAATTTGCCGGCTGATGGATAGGCCCAGGCCTGAATTCTGGCCGAACCCTTCCGCCGAAGGACGATCGGTATAGAAACGTTCGAAAATACGATCGATATCTTCGGCCTGAATACCAGGACCATTGTCTTCCACGCGGACGATACAGCGATCTTTCTGGCGCAACAGATGCACAAAAATCCGGCCATTGTCACTGTCGACAAAAGAGCGGGCGTTCTCGATGAGGTTGGTGACGATCTGGCCGATACGAAGATCATGACCGTTGACGATATAGCTGACTTTGGTACCTGGCTTGTGGTCGACAGCGAAATCGATCGTGACCTTCTTTTTCTTGGCGCTGATCTGACGGGATATTTCGACCAGATTGCCGAGCAGCACTTCCAGATCCACCGGTGAAGCGTCGGCACGGGCAAGTTCAGCATCAAGGCGTGATGCATCCGAGATGTCGCTGATCAGACGATCGAGACGACGGACGTCATGGAAGATGATTTCGGTCAGCCGCTGCTTGGACTCTTCGGTCTTGGCGCGTGGCAGGGTTTCGACGGCGCTGCGCAGGGATGTCAGCGGGTTTTTAAGCTCGTGGCTAACATCGGCTGCAAAACTTTCAATCGCATCGATACGATCATAGAGCGCATTGGTCATCTCGCGAAGAGCGATGGAAAGGTTGCCGATTTCATCCTGCCGAGCTGAAAAATCCGGGATTTCCTCGCGCGCTTTCGCCCCGCGCCGCACGCGGATAGCCGCAGCAGACAGACGTCGTAACGGCGTTGCGATAGTGGAGGAAAGCAACAGCGACAGAACGATATTGACGAGGGTGGCAATGCCGAAGACGCGCATGATGGCGAGACGCTCGGCGTGCACGATCTTGTCGATATCACCCGCCTGCGTGGACAGAAGCAACACGCCTAGCACTGCGCGGAAGCGCTGGACTGGAACGGCAACGGAAACGATCAGTTCGCCTTTTTCGGTCACGCGCACCACAGCACCGCGAACGCCGGTCAGGGCGTTCATCACTTCCGGGTAGATGGAGCCATCGCCGCCGGGCGTTTCCTTGTAGAGCGGCAAGCTGCTGGGTTGCAGCATGCGGTTGAAGACACTCGCGAACCACTCGCTCCATGTCTGCGTTTCCTGTACAACAGGCGGCAGATCATAGCGCAAAACCTGGCCACGTGAATAAAGGTGGCGCGAATCCAGCAGTAGGTTGGCATCCGCATCGAAAAGACGGGCACGGGTGCGGGTTGGTGAAATCAATCGGCGCAGGACGGGTGCCACCCGCTCTGGATTGATGGGAAAGCTCAGGTCTTCATCGTTGGGCACAGGCGTGATGCTCTGGCCCGCCTGCAATTCCAGCAGCTTTTCCGGATTGATGGTGATGGAGTTGGTGTCGACCGATGCGGAGGCCGAAATCGCGCCTGCGATGATTTCGCCCTGCGTCAGAAGGCTTTCGACGCGGGCATCGATAAGGCCTTCGCGAAACTGGTTGAGATAGAGAATGCCGCCGACCAGAACCACGGTCGCCGCGACGTTGAAGAACAGGATACGTCGGGTGAGGCTGGAAAATACCGCATTGCCAAAAATGCGCCGGACAATCGTCAACGGATGAATACGATGCCGCCGACCGCTTTCACGGTCGTCGGCATCGGTATAATCCGATACGCTTCCTTGCGTCTTGTTCAGCAACGTCGTTCCTCAGCGCCGCTATCGTTGCGGCGTCATCATGTCTCGGCCCTGTCTCAGGCTGCTTCGCGGAACCGATATCCCACACCGTAGAGTGTTTCAATCATGTCGAAGTCGTTATCGACCAATTTGAACTTCTTGCGCAGGCGCTTGATGTGGCTGTCGATGGTCCGGTCATCGACATAGACCTGCTCGTCATAGGCCGCGTCCATCAGTGCATCGCGGCTTTTGACGACGCCGGGGCGCTGCGCCAGCGAATGCAGGATGAGGAATTCCGTGACTGTTAATGTCACAGGTTCGCCCTTCCAGGTACAGGTGTGGCGTTCCTGGTCCATGGCAAGCTGGCCACGCTCCAGAGTGCGCGCTTGTTGGTCTGCTGTCGGCTTCAGCGGGCTCGCACCCGGCACCGCCGCATCCCGGCTGCTGGCGCGACGAAGAATCGCCTTGACGCGCTCGACCAGAAGGCGCTGAGAGAAAGGTTTGGTGATGAAGTCGTCCGCGCCCATTTTCAGGCCGAACAGCTCATCGATTTCCTCGTCTTTCGAGGTGAGGAAGATAACCGGCAGGTCGGACTTCTGGCGCAGGCGGCGCAGGAGCTCCATGCCATCCATACGCGGCATCTTAATATCGAAAATCGCCAATTGAGGTGGGCGTGCAACCAGCCCATCGAGGGCAGACGCGCCATCAGTATATGTTTCGACCTTGTAACCTTCTGCTTCAAGCGCGATCGAGACCGACGTCAAAATATTCCGGTCATCATCCACAAGCGCAATTGTCTGCATAATATTGGTCTCCAGCGTCATTCATCAATACTCCCGACATGCACCCCAGCCAAAGGTTGCGCCGTGAGCCTTTCTCATGAGTATAAAGGTGGAACAAATTGTGGCAAAGGAAAAGAGTAGCTTTTTCGGACGGCGAGCAGCAGTAAATTCCGCAGAGGCAGACATTGCCGGATTCAACTGGGAACTAAACCGATTTAAAATGGAATAAAATCTTTTAAATCGATTAATATATTGAAATTATTGATTATTTTTAAAGTCGGTCTTGTCTTTTGTTTCAACCGGGATTAATTTCCGTGAAAATTTCAACGGCTTTGTTTAACGAAAAGGAACGCGCCCGTGGAGGAACTTGGAGTACATAATCCTGAAAATGGACTGTCGGCACTCGGTCTGACTGGCGTTTCTGCGGTTCACTACAATCTCATAGAGAGCGAATTGTACGAACATGCGATCCGCAACGGTGAGGCAGACGTGACTTCTGACGGCGCATTGCGTGCGGTCACCGGCCAGCACACGGGTCGTTCTCCAAAGGACAAGTTCGTGGTGCGCGACGCTTCCACAGAAGATAAAGTCTGGTGGGATAACAACAAGCCGCTTTCGCCTGAGCATTTCGACATTCTTCACAAGGATATGCTTGCGCATGCTGCGGGTAAGACACTTTATGTGCAGGACCTGATCGGCGGTGCGGATGAGGACAATGCCCTTCCAACCCGCGTCGTGACAGAACTTGCCTGGCACGGTCTGTTCATTCGCAACCTGTTGATTCGTCCAGCCCGCGAAAAGCTTGGCACATTCAAGCAGAAGCTCACCATCATCAACCTGCCGAGCTTCAAGGCCGATCCCGCACGCCACGGCGTTCGCACCGAAACCGTGATTGCCTGCGATCTGACCAAGGGCCTGGTTCTGATTGGCGGCACGTCCTATGCGGGTGAAAACAAGAAGTCTGTCTTCACCGTTCTCAACTACCTGCTGCCCGCCAAGGGTGTCATGCCCATGCATTGCTCTGCCAATGTCGGTCCTGATGGTGACGCTGCCGTATTCTTCGGTTTGTCCGGCACCGGCAAAACCACGCTGTCTGCTGATCCGTCGCGTACCCTCATCGGCGATGATGAGCATGGTTGGGGCGAAGACGGCATCTTCAACTTCGAAGGTGGTTGCTATGCCAAGGCCATCAAGCTTTCGGCAGAGGCCGAGCCTGAAATCTATGCCGCGACCCGCCGCTTTGGTACGGTGTTGGAAAACGTCGTTCTCGATGAAAACCGCGTTCCGGATTTCAATGATACGTCGCTGACGGAAAACACGCGCAGCGCCTATCCGCTGCACTTCATTCCGAATGCATCTGATACTGGCCTTGCCGGTCATCCCAAGACCATCATCATGCTGACGGCGGATGCCTTCGGTGTGCTGCCGCCGATTGCCCGGTTGACGCCGGAACAGGCCATGTACCACTTCCTTTCCGGTTACACGGCGAAGGTTGCTGGCACTGAAAAGGGCGTGACCGAGCCGGAAGCGACATTCTCGACCTGCTTCGGCGCACCCTTTATGCCGCGCCACCCGGCGGAATACGGCAACCTGTTGCGGGATCTCATCGGCAAGCACGGCGTTGATTGCTGGCTGGTCAACACCGGCTGGACCGGTGGAGCCTATGGCATTGGCAAGCGTATGCCGATCAAGGCAACCCGCGCGTTGCTGAGTGCAGCACTGACAGGCGAACTGAAAAACGCCCAGTTCCGCACGGATGTGAACTTCGGCTTTGCGGTTCCGACAGCGCTTGAGGGTATCGATAACGGCATTCTCGACCCGCGCTCGACCTGGGCCGATGGTGCAGCCTATGACGCGCAGGCCAAGAAACTGGTCTCGATGTTCGTGACGAACTTCACCAAGTTTGAAGATCATGTCGACGGTAAGGTTCGCGATGCAGCACCTGGCTTGCTGGCTGCTGCCGAGTAAAAACTGAAAATGGATTCACGTGAAACCCGGCCTTGTGCCGGGTTTTTCGTTTTTGTGTATGGTTTCCATCCGCCCAGATCTGTGGCATCACCGCTGCCGGAGAACGAACATGGCCAGCGCCCCGCTATTTATCAGCAACCGAATCACGATCGCCGGATGGGAACTGACGGAGCAATTCGTGCTGGCTGGTGGTCCCGGCGGGCAGAATGTCAACAAGGTGTCGACCGCCGTTCAACTGTTCTTCGATGTCGCCAATTCTCCGTCTCTGCCTGATCGCGTCAAAACGAACCTGCTTCATTTAGGCGGCAGGCGGGTATCGAAGGACGGCGTCTTGATGATCGAGGCCAACCGCTTTCGCACGCAAGAGCGGAACCGCGAAGATGCGCGGGAACGGCTAAAGGAACTGGTCCTCAAGGCCGCGGAACCGCCACCACCTGTGCGCCGGGCAACGAAACCCACCAAGGGTTCGGTCGAGCGGCGTCTCAAAGCCAAATCCGGCCGTTCCGACGTTAAAAAGATGCGTAGCAGGCCCGATAAGGAATAGCGCTCAAAGCTTGCGAAGTGCCACCGTGTCGATCAGGTGGTTTTGTCCCTTGCGCAAGATCAGGTCGGCACGCGGGCGTGATGGCAAGATATTTTGCCGCAGATTCTTGAGATTGATGTTTTCCCAAAGCCCCTCGGCAATCGCACGGGCCGCTTCTTCCGATATCGACGCATAGCGATTGAAGTATGACGAGGGATCGCGGAAGGCCGTCTGCCGCAGGTTCATGAATCGGTTGACGTACCAATTGTGGATCAGCGGCTCGTCGGCATCGATATAAATGGAAAAGTCGAAGAAGTCCGATACCATTGGCACGATCCGTCCGCCGGCTGGCAAATCGCGCGATTGAAGAACATTGATTCCCTCGAAGATCAGAATATCGGGCCGGTCGATGGTGGTGAATTCGTTGGGAACGACGTCATAGGTCAGATGGGAGTAGCGGGGCGCCTTCACATCCGGTTGCCCGGCCTTGATGGCTGACAGAAATCTCAAGAGAGAGCCGATATCGTAGCTTTCGGGAAAACCCTTGCGCTCCATCAGATTGTCGCGCCGCAAAACATCGTTCGGATAGAGAAAACCATCTGTGGTGATGAGATCGACTTTGGGGCTGGAAGGCCAGCGTGCCAGAAGCTCCTGAAGAATGCGGGCGGTGGTGGATTTACCCACGGCAACGGATCCGGCAATGCCGATCACGAAAGGCGTCTTGTTCACATCGGCCATGTTGAGGAACTGATTGCGCTGATCGAACAGAAGCTGCGACGCTTCGACATGGGTGGACAGCAGGCGCGACAGCGACAGATAGATGCGCCGAACCTCATCCATATCGATGGGGTCGTTTAGCGAGCGTAGTCGCTTGAGCTCATCTGACGACAGCGTCAGTGGCGTATCGGCGCGGAATTTCGACCACTCTTCCGAGCTGAAGAAATAATAGGGTGAATATTCGTCGGGGCGGAAATGATCGAGCGTGTTTGGCATGCCTTGTCCTCCCATGCGTGCCACGGTCGTCATTTATGAGGCCTCGATTCCTTTTCCTGAAGACCGGATTGCCCGGTACGACGTTCCAGCTCCGCATAGACATCCGCCAGTGGAATATCGGCGATTTTCAGGACGACCAGCAGATGGTAGAGCAGATCGGCCGCCTCATCCGTCAGGTTCTTGCGATCGTTGGAAATGGCGGCGATGACGGTTTCCACAGCCTCTTCGCCAAGCTTCTTGGCGGCACGGGACTGGCCCGCGGCCACGAGTTTTGCCGTCCATGATTGATCCGGAGAGACACTTGCGCGTTCCGCCACGATGCGCTCCAGATCGGAAAGGGAGAAGCTGGTCATCTATCAGTACCCTGGATTAATCGAGGCGCATGGCAATGCCATGGTCGGCCATGTAGGCCTTGGCTTCACCGATGGAATAGGTGCCGAAATGGAAGATGGAGGCAGCAAGCACAGCCGTCGCATGGCCATCCTTCACGCCGGCAACCAGATCATCCAGCGTGCCGACACCGCCGGAGGCGATAACGGGCACGCGGACCTGATCGGCAATCGTGCGGGTCAGCGCGATGTCATAACCGCTTTTGGTGCCATCGCGGTCCATGGAAGTGATGAGCAGTTCACCCGCACCGCGCTCCACCATCTTGATGGCGAATTCAACGGCATCGATGCCAGTCGGCTGACGGCCGCCATGGGTGTAAATCTCCCAGCGATCGGTCTGGCCAGCGTTGGAAACCTTTTTGGCATCAATGGAAACGACGATGCACTGGTTGCCGAACTTATCCGCAGCCCGTGCCACGAAATCCGGGTCTTTGACGGCAGCGGAGTTGATCGACACCTTGTCTGCACCGCATAAAAGCAGCTTGCGAATATCACCGACGGCGCGAACACCGCCGCCCACAGTGACAGGCATAAAGCAGTGATCAGCGGTGCGAGACACGACATCGAAAATCGTATCGCGATTGTCGGATGACGCCGTGATATCGAGAAAGCAAAGCTCGTCTGCACCGGCGGCGTCATATGCCTTGGCAGCCTCAACCGGATCACCGGCATCGATCAGATCGACGAAATTGACGCCCTTGACGACACGGCCGTCTTTAACGTCGAGACAAGGGATAATTCTAGCTTTCAGCGTCATGCGCGCGCCTCCTTGATGAGCGCCAGCGCGTTTGCTGGGTCGATACGGCCATCATACAGCGCACGACCGGAGATCGCGCCTTCCAGTTTGGCCGCATCTGGCTCCAGCATGCGCTTGATGTCTTCGATGGAGGCAAGACCGCCCGAGGCGATGACGGGGATGGAGACGGCGTCGGCCAGTTCCAGCGTGGAATCCCAGTTGATGCCAGCCAAGATGCCGTCGCGGTCGATATCGGTGTAGATGATGGCGGCAACGCCTGCACCCTCGAAACGCTTGGCCAGTTCGATCACGCCAAGCTCTGAGGCTTCCGCCCAGCCTTCCACCGCTACCTTGCCGCCCTTGGCATCGATGCCGACGGCGACCTGTCCGGGGAAGCGCTTGCAGGCTTCCATCACCAAAACCGGATCGCGCACGGCAACGGTGCCGAGAATGACCCGGGCAAGACCACGGCTCAGCCATGCCTCGATGTGCTCCAGCGTGCGGATGCCGCCACCGAGCTGAACGGGATTCTTAGTCGACTTCAGAATGGTATCGACCGCGTCACCATTCACGGTCTGGCCTGCGAAAGCGCCGTTAAGGTCCACGACATGCAGCCACTCAAAGCCCTGGTCTTCAAAGGCCTTGGCCTGAGCGCCCGGGTCTTCGTTGTAGACGGTGGCCTGCTCCATATCGCCAAGCTTGAGGCGAACACACTGGCCGTCTTTGAGGTCGATTGCGGGAAATAGGATCATATCAGGGCTTCCAGCGCAGAAAATTCGAGATGAGGGCTAGGCCAAGCGTCTGGCTTTTTTCCGGGTGGAACTGCGCGCCGACCTTGTTGTCGCGACCAACGAAAGCCGTCATCGCGCCACCATAATTGGTTGTGGCGATGACATCGTCAGCATGGTTGGCGGCAAGGTGATAGGAGTGCACGAAGTAGGCGTGCAGGCCATCCGCGCCCGTCTTGATGCCGTCGAACAACGGGTGAGGGCGGTGCAGGTCGAGCGTATTCCAGCCGATCTGAGGAATTTTCAAGGTGGGATCTGAGGGTGTCATTTCCACGACATCGCCTTCGATCCAGCCAAGGCCTTCACTCGTGGTCTTTTCCAATCCGCGTGAGGACATCAGCTGCATGCCGACACAGATGCCGATGAAGGGGCGGGCTTTGTGTTCCACCGCTTCGATCAGCGCCTCATGCATGCCGGTCACGGCGTCGAGTCCAGCACGGCAGTCTGCATAGGCACCGACGCCCGGCAGGACGATCCGGTCTGCGGATGCAACGCTTTCCGGATTATCGGTCAGATCGATGGTTGCATCGATACCGGCCTCGCGGGCAGCGCGCTCGAAGGCTTTCGTCGCGGAGCGAAGATTGCCGGAGCCGTAATCGATAATTGCCACACGCATATCAGCGCCTTCCATTCAGATCGAACTGAAACGACCCAGCTGGATCGTTTCTTATGAACCCGTTGCCGTTTTTACCATCCTGTTTCCAGTCCGGCTGCGGAATCGTGCTTGCCTGCGACATTTCATCGTCAGGTAGGTTGGAAAAGTAGATGTCTTCCGCTGTCGCAAGATCAGATGCCGTGACGACGTCCTTCAGTGCCCACCCCTTGGAGATGAGATGCCGAACCACGATATTGCGACCTTCGAATCCGGCTATCAATCCGATAGTAAGCGCGAACAATCCTCCGGTGACGGCGTATCCGTCCAATCCCGAAACTTGGCCTGCCGCAACTTGCAAGACGACGATCCCGATTGCCAGCCACCATAGGTGCTGGACCGCAAACCATACCCAGGGAAACAACAGTGCAAGCCAAGAAAAACGGTCAGCAATAAACCGTGTAGAGCGGTGATCTCTGTCCGGTCCGCCGGGTGCTTCCAGAACCAGATACGATGTCATTGACGTTCCTGACAGCTTCGCTTGGATTGGCGTATCGGGTCATTTGCCCCGATGTCGGATGGGTCAGGCCAGCATGCCCTTTGTCGAGGGAACACGGTCTGCCTGACGTGGATCGATCTCGGTGGCTGCACGCAGCACGCGGGCAACCGCCTTGAAGCACGTTTCGGCGATATGGTGATTGTTGGCACCGTAATGGTTCAGAATATGCAGGGTGATGCCGGCATTCTGAGACAGGGCCTGGAAGAATTCGCGCACGAGCTCGGTGTCGAAGGTGCCGATTTTCGGGGCAGAGAATACGACATTCCAGACCAGAAACGGGCGGCCGGAAATATCCACGGCAGCCTTGGTCATAGTCTCGTCCATGGCAAGATCGAGCGACGCATAACGGGTAATGCCGCGACGGTCTCCCAGCGCTTTGGAGATGGCCTGGCCGATGGCGATTCCGGTGTCTTCGACGGTGTGGTGATCGTCGATATGCAGGTCACCCTTAACAGTGATCTCCATATCGATCAGCGAATGGCGGCTGAGCTGGTCGAGCATATGATCGAAGAAGCCCACACCGGTGGAAATCTTCGACTTGCCTGTCCCGTCGATGTCAACGCGTACGGAAACATCCGTTTCGTTGGTCTTGCGGGAAATCTCGGCTCTACGCTCTGCCATGGGGCTGCTCCGTATCAATATCGGCGTTCCTTAGCAGCACAGCTTGCAAATATCCAGCCATTCCATCGTCTTGCGCAGATGCATCGCATCTTGCCGTGCCGGCTCGATTTGCAATCGTAAAAACGGGACTTACATAGATTGCGAAGCGGATCGAAGACGTATCCCGTTACAGCGCCCTCTTAGGGGCAAACAGGTGTTTGATGACAACGATTATTACTGTGAGAAAGGCCGGCAAGGTTGTGATGGCCGGTGACGGACAGGTCAGTCTGGGCCAGACGGTGATGAAGGGCAACGCCCGCAAAGTGCGCCGCATTGGCAAAGGCGGCGACGTGATTGCCGGATTTGCAGGTGCCACGGCAGACGCCTTCACACTGCTCGACCGTCTTGAAAAGAAGCTGGAGCAATATCCCGGACAGTTGATGCGCGCGGCCGTCGAACTGGCCAAGGACTGGCGCACGGACAAGTATCTCCGCAATCTGGAAGCCATGATGCTGGTGGCCGATAAATCGATTACGTTGGCAATTACCGGAAATGGCGATGTTCTGGAGCCCGAACATGGTGCCATCGCCATCGGCTCTGGCGGAAACTACGCCTTTGCGGCGGCGCGTGCGCTGATGGACTCGGAGAAATCTGCGGAAGAGGTTGCGCGCCAGTCGCTCGATATCGCTGCGGATATCTGCGTCTACACCAACCATAATCTCGTGATTGAAACGCTCGACGCAGAGTAAGCTGCGCCTTCCAAAACCCATGGGTTCTGTGGGCCGGGCCTTGATGGCTGGCCGCAACAGGACGCCGAAAGGAACATGATGACGAACTTTTCTCCTCGCGAGATTGTCTCCGAACTCGACCGCCACATCATCGGTCAGCATGATGCCAAGCGCGCCGTTGCCATTGCCCTTCGCAATCGCTGGCGCCGCCAGCAGCTGGATGAGAGCCTGCGCGACGAGGTCATGCCGAAAAACATTCTGATGATCGGACCGACCGGTGTCGGCAAGACGGAAATCTCCCGCCGTCTGGCGAAGCTCGCTGGCGCACCTTTCATCAAGGTCGAAGCCACGAAGTTTACCGAAGTCGGCTATGTCGGTCGCGATGTCGAGCAGATCATTCGCGATCTGGTAGAAATCGGTATCGGCCTCGTCCGCGAAAAGAAACGCACGGAAGTGCAGGCAAAAGCCCATGCCAGTGCAGAAGAACGAGTGCTAGACGCGCTGGTCGGGTCAACAGCCTCGCCAGCGACACGTGAAAGCTTCCGCAAGAAGCTGCGCGACGGCGAAATGGACAAGAAGGAAATCGACATCGAGGTCGCCGATACGAGTTCAGGCATGCCCGGCTTCGATATTCCCGGCATGCCGCCGGGTGCCAATATCGGTGTTCTCAATCTTTCCGATATGTTCGGCAAAGCCATGGGCAGCCGGACCAAGAAAGTGCGCACGACAGTCGAAAAATCCTATGCGGATCTCATTCGTGATGAATCCGACAAGATGCTGGACAATGAGCTGATCCAGCGCGAGGCGGTGAAGTCCACGGAAAATGATGGCATCGTCTTTTTGGACGAGATTGACAAGATTGCGGCGCGTGATGGCGGCATGGGTGCCGGTGTGTCCCGCGAAGGCGTGCAGCGCGATCTGCTGCCGCTGGTGGAGGGCACGACTGTGTCGACCAAATACGGACCGGTCAAGACCGACCATATTCTCTTCATCGCATCCGGTGCCTTCCATGTGTCCAAACCATCCGACCTCTTGCCCGAACTTCAGGGTCGCCTGCCAATCCGCGTCGAGCTGAAGCCTCTGACCAAGGAAGATTTTCGCCGTATTCTGACGGAAACCGAAGCAAGCCTTATCCGCCAATATATCGCGCTGATGGCAACGGAAGAGCTGAATCTTGAATTCACCGATGATGCCATCGACGCTCTTGCCGACGTGGCAGTTCATCTGAATTCGTCCGTTGAAAATATTGGCGCGCGTCGTCTGCAGACTGTAATGGAGCGAGTGCTGGATGAGATTTCCTTCAACGCCCCGGATCGTGGCGGCTCTACTGTGACGATCGATCAGGCCTATGTAAAGGAGCATGTCGGCGATATCGCTGCCGATACCGATCTTTCCCGCTACATCCTTTAAACGGCGTCAGAGCGCGGCCCAGTTGGCCGCACTCTTATTTTACTTGCCTTCTCTCGACATTTGGCCACGCTTTTCGCTAATGAAAGCGTTAATAGCTTTTGAAGGAATGGTCCGGTCTTAAACCCGGTCGAAGAAAAGGCATCTCCCGTGCGTAAAACTCTTCTGGCATTGGCCGCGATTTTCGCCTTCGGCGTGGTTTCTCCCTCGTTCGCTCAGGCGGCGACGGTACCCCCTGGTAACCGCAATGCGGAGCAACCAGGCGTTCCCGGTGCATCGGCGCGCCGAACGAAAGGCTCGAATTCCACGTTCGATCGCAAATATCAGAAGGTCATCGACCTGCTTTCAAGCGATCAGCAATTGATTTCCAAGATCAAATCGACCGCAAGCCGCTACGGCATCGACCCGATCCATATGGTCGGCGCTATCGTGGGTGAGCACACCTACAATGTCGACGCCTATGACCGGCTGCAATCCTATTACGTCAAGGCTGCTTCCTATGCCGGAAACAGTTTCCGCTTCGGCTATAAAGACGAAAGCATCGCGCAGTTTCTGACGCATTCGCAATTTTCCAAATGCGAGACAAAGCGCGATTCGGCCAGCCTTTGGACATGCCGGGAAGACGTCTGGGACGATAGCTTCCGAGGCAAGAAGGTTGATGGCGTCAGCTATCCGGACAATCGCTTCAGCTCGGTTTTCTTCCAGCCCTTCTATGCGGGCCAGACCTTTGGCCTTGGCCAGATCAATCCGCTGACGGCACTGATGCTGTCGGACAGGGTTGCGCGCGTTTCCGGCTTCGAAAAGCTGGACGAGAATGATGCCGCAGCGGTCTATACCTCTATCATGGACCCGGACCGTTCGCTGGCTTACATGGCCGCCGCCATCCGCAAATCCATTGACGACTACAAGTCGATTGCGGACATGGATATTTCCAAAAACCCGGGCCTGACATCCACGCTCTATAATCTGGGTGGATCGCAGCAGCGCGCCGCGGTGCTTGCCCAGAAAAACCGTCAAAGGGCGGCAAGCGGCGAAGCGCCTCTGTGGCCTGAGGAAAATTATTATGGCTGGCTGGTTAACGACAAGCTGCCGGAGCTCCAGAAGCTTTTATAATTTTCAAGCAAGGTTAGGCGGAATATTTCTGAAAAAGAAAACCGTTTGACGCTGGCTTGTGATTGACGAGGCAGCCTCTCAGCGTCCACTCTCTGACCCAATAATGACAAGGGAGATATATGGTGAGCCGCATCGAACAGCACGGCCTTTCATTTGACGAAACGCTCTATCGCTTTTTGAAAGACGATGTCCTGCCGGAAACGGGTCTCGACGCAGACGCCTTTTTCGCGGGCTTTTCCGAGATTGTGCACGAGCTTTCGCCGAAAAATCGCGACCTGCTGGCCAAGCGTGATGCCTTTCAGGAAAAACTCGACGCCTGGTACCGCGAAAACGGCGCGCCGGTGGATCTCGGTCAATATGAGACTTTCCTCAGAGAGATCGGCTATCTCCTGCCGGAAGGCGGCGCCTTCAAGGTCGATACGCAAAATGTTGATCCCGAAATTGCCCTGCTTGCTGGTCCGCAGCTTGTGGTTCCAGTGATGAATGCGCGCTATGCGTTGAACGCTGCCAATGCCCGCTGGGGTTCGCTCTACGATGCGCTTTACGGCACGGATGCGATTTCCGACGATGATGGTGCGGAGAAGGGCAAGGTCTACAACCCAAAGCGCGGGGCAAAGGTCATTGCTTGGGCTCGGGATTTTCTGGATCGCTCCGCGCCTCTGGCGAACGGCAGCTGGTCCAGCGCCTCTGGCATCAAAATCATCGATGGTACATTGCAGATCGCGCTTGATGGCACCTGGACTGCTTTGGCCGATCCTGCCCAATTCGCGGGTTTTGGCGGCGAAGCATCCGCGCCCTCGACGCTATTGCTTGAAAAGAACGGCTTGCACCTCGAGATCGTGATCGATCCATCGACGGATATCGGCAAGAGCGATGCGGCGGGTATTTCCGACGTCATCCTCGAATCAGCGCTGACGACGATCATGGATTGCGAGGATTCCGTCGCTGCGGTCGATGCCGACGACAAGGTCGTGGCCTACAGCAACTGGCTCGGCCTGATGCGCGGTGATCTAACCGAAGAAGTAGCCAAGGGCGGTTCAACCTTCACTCGCCGTCTCAATGCCGACCGCAATTATACCGCCCCGGATGGTTCTGCGCTGACGGTTCCCGGTCGCTCGTTGATGCTGGTGCGCAATGTCGGCCACCTGATGACGAACCCTGCGGTGCTGGATCGGGATGGTAAGGAAATCCCCGAAGGAATCATGGACGCGGTCGTGACGGGCCTGATCGCCCTTTACGACGTCGGCCCCAACGGCCGCCGCCAGAATTCGCGTGCCGGTTCCATGTACGTCGTCAAGCCGAAGATGCACGGTCCGGAAGAGGTGGCATTCGCATCCGAAATTTTCGGGCGCGTCGAAAAGCTGATCGGCATGGAACCCAACACCATCAAAATGGGCATCATGGACGAGGAGCGCCGCACGACCATCAATCTGAAAGAGTGCATTCGCGCCGCCAAGGATCGTGTCGTCTTCATCAACACCGGCTTCCTGGATCGTACCGGCGATGAAATTCACACCTCGATGGAAGCCGGCCCGATGATCCGCAAGGGCGATATGAAGCAGGCTTCCTGGATCGCGGCCTACGAGAACTGGAATGTCGATATCGGTTTGGAATGCGGTCTTTCCGGCCATGCCCAGATCGGCAAGGGCATGTGGGCGATGCCTGACCTGATGGCGGCAATGCTGGAGCAGAAAATCGCGCATCCGAAAGCCGGTGCCAATACCGCCTGGGTTCCATCACCCACGGCTGCGACTCTTCACGCAACGCATTATCACAGCGTGGATGTTGCTGATGTCCAGAACGGACTGAAAAGCCGTGATCGAGCCAAGCTCTCCGATATTCTGTCGGTGCCGGTCGCTGTTCGCCCCAATTGGAGTGCCGAGGATATCCAGCGGGAACTGGATAACAATGCGCAGGGAATATTGGGTTATGTCGTTCGCTGGGTCGATCAGGGTGTCGGCTGCTCGAAAGTTCCTGACATCAACAATGTCGGCTTGATGGAAGACCGCGCCACACTGCGTATTTCCGCGCAGCACATGGCAAACTGGTTGCGCCATGGGGTGGTATCGAAAGAACAGATCACCGAAACCATGAAGCGTATGGCAGCTGTCGTCGATGGCCAGAACGCCGGTGATTCGGCCTACTTGCCAATGGCCGGAAACTTCGAAAACTCCATCGCTTTCCAGGCTGCTTTGGAACTGGTGCTGAAGGGCAGGGAGCAGCCCAACGGCTATACGGAGCCAGTTTTGCACCGCCGCCGTCTGGAGCTGAAGGCGAAGCAGGCGTTGTGACGAATAACCCCTCTCCGTTATTACGGCCCTAAGCCGGAATCCACCAGCGATGCGTCTGCGGCGCGAAAGAGTCTTTCAACCCAAGGAGTTGGGTTGACTGGATCCCGCATAAGGTGCGGGATGACGGGTGAGAAAGACATCTGCAATAAAAAAGCCGCCGTGGTGGTCCCCGGCGGCTTTTTAATTTTATGGAAGAGCGATCTTACTGGATCACGATGACCTTGGATGTGCGGCCTGGACGAACGCGGCTGTAGAGGTCGATAACGTCCTGATTGATCATGCGGATGCAGCCTGACGACGCGGCGGTACCGATGGAAGCCCATTCAGGCGAGCCATGGATACGGAACAGCGTGTCCTGGCCCTTTTCGTTGAAAAGATACATGGCGCGTGCACCCAGCGGGTTCGTCAGACCTGGGCCCATGCCACCTTCGACGTAGCGGGCAACTTCAGGCTTGCGATCTGCCATTTCCTTTGGCGGATGCCACATTGGCCATTCCTGCTTCCATGCAACGTAAGCTTCACCAGCCCATGCGAAACCCTGCTTGCCAACGCCGATGCCGTAACGCACAGCCTTGCCGCCTGGCAGGATGTAATAAAGGAAGCGTTCACGGGTGTTGACGATGACTGTGCCTGCCTTTTCCGGCGTCTCGAAATTCACGATCTGGCGGTGGAAACGCTTGTCCACGCGGTTGATAGGAATGGCCGGTAGGGCGTAGCCAGCGTCGGTCGTTGCGCCGTATACTTCGTCACCGAAAATCTGAGTCGTTTCGACATAGGCTGGTGCAGAGGCAGGGCTGGCAGGGGAGGTCTGGCTCGTCGTAGAGGCGCAGCCGCCCAAAGCAAGTACGGACGACAGGCCGAGGGCAGTCAAGGAAGTGCGAATGCGCATGATGTTCTCGCGGGAAATATCGCCTATATGAGACGATGTAGGAAGCTCTATTGGATATATCGGTTATTTTCGATTAATCTTGAGTTGGCAAGCCGTTGCATCGCAGCAAAAGAATATGGCGCGCGAAATCACGGCCTCATGGCCTTTTTGCAACATGAAGAAGGGCGTTTCAGCGGATTTTATCCATGACTATTCTTTCCATCATCAACAATAATCCGTTAATCGACGGTCGGCAGTCAGAGAACGCGATGCTCGTACGCCGCGGCGTTCAGATATTGCTAAATGAGATGCGTCATTCGGTGTTGCCGGAACTGGCACTTTCCAGCGGCCGCCGGGCTGATCTCATCAGTGTTTCTGCAAAGGGTGAAATCTGGATCATCGAGATCAAATCCTCCATCGAGGATTTCCGGGTCGATCGTAAGTGGCCGGATTATCGACGCCATTGCGACTGTTTGTTTTTCGCAACCCATGGCGGGGTACCGCTCGATATCTTTCCCGAAGACTGCGGACTGTTCGTATCGGACGGCTACGGCGCTCATATGCTGCGCGAAGCACCGGAGCATAAATTGCCATCAGCAACGCGCAAATCGCTGATGCTGGATTTTTCCCGAACCGCCGCACGCCGCCTGATGATGGCCGAGTGGTCTACCGGCAAAAGCTATTCGGATTGACGGTTACTTCGGTGCTCGTTTGGCCAATATGCGCTGCAAGGTGCGCCGGTGCATGTTGAGGCGACGCGCCGTTTCCGAGACGTTTCGTTCACACATTTCATAGACTCGTTGAATGTGTTCCCAGCGAACCCGGTCTGCCGACATCGGGTTTTCCGGTAAATCCATCTTGTCGCCTTCGCGCTGGGTCAGCGCATTGAACACGTCATCCGCATCCGCCGGCTTGGCGAGATAATCCAAAGCGCCCAGCTTTACGGCCGTCACGGCAGTGGCGATGTTGCCGTAACCCGTCAAAACCACG
The DNA here is from genome assembly GCF_900100825.1 of Agrobacterium sp. DSM 25558. NCBI lineage: Bacteria > Pseudomonadati > Pseudomonadota > Alphaproteobacteria > Hyphomicrobiales > Rhizobiaceae > Agrobacterium > Agrobacterium sp. DSM 25558. The sequence goes on from NZ_FMUD01000011.1 coordinate 138,901, forward strand.
ATCTGCGTATCGTCACGATGCTGGCGGATAGCTTCGATCACCTCTAATCCATTGCCATCGCCCAGCCGCAGATCGACCACGGCATATTTGGGCGGTGCCAGTTTAGACTTGGCAATGCCCTCGCTGACCGACTCGGCGGTTTCGACAGCAAAGCCTCGGGTTTCCATGGCGCGGGCAAGGCGACGCAAAAAAGGGCCATCGTCATCGACAATGAGAAGCGACTTGTCCGGGCCGATGGGATCAACGTCATTCGACGCGGTGGTCCCTGCCTTGTCTTCTTGTCTGTCGTCACTCATCCCAGCAGCCTCCGGCGGTCTTTATCACACATGTCTATCGGACCCCATTGAGCCCGTAAGAAAATAAAGTCACTTGCTCTTCTTATCGTCCATAATGGCGCGTGGCCATATCACCGTTACACGCGCGCCTGCGGCATCTGGTCCACGGTTCTCGAAGCTGAGTGTGGCACCGGAACGCTCCAACAAGGTTTTCGCAATGAACAACCCTAGCCCCAGCCCGCCCGCCCGCGCCTCGTTCTGGCGCTTGGTCACGTAGGGCTCACCGATCCGTGCGAGAATGTCAGGGGCGTAACCCTGGCCATCGTCTTCGATCATAACCTTAACCTGTTGCGCATCATGCTCGGCGGTAACCGTCACGGATTCCTTGGCGTAATCGACTGCGTTTTCCAGCAAATTACCAAGGCCATAGATAATTCCAGCATTGCGGGCACCGACGGGCTCTCCGCTTCGCCCGCTTTTTTCAACAAGACGAAGCTTGATGCCGAATTCGCGGTGAGGAGCCATGACCTCCTCAATGAGAGAGGACAGCGGCAACTTGCTCAGATGCTCCTCTCCCTCGGCAGACAGTGAGGTTAGCCGGCGCAGAATATCGCGGCAACGTTCGCTTTGGCTGCGGAGCAGCGCCACGTCTTCTCGAAAACGATCGTCCTTGCCCAGTTCCCGTTCCATCTCTTTCGCCACGACGCTGATGGTCGCGAGAGGAGTGCCGAGTTCATGTGCAGCGGCGGCAGCCAATCCGTCCAGTTGAGACAAGTGCTTTTCGCGTTCCAGAACCAACTCGGTGGCGGCCAGCGCATCCGCCAACTGGTTGGCTTCATGCGACACGCGGTACGCATAAAAGGCGGCAAACAACATCATGGCAACGATGGAGCACCATATGCCGACGTGAATGATGAGCTGGATTGGCAATGCTTCACCCGGATACCACGGAACCGGAAAGGGAGAGAAGGCTATCGCCGTGACGCAGACAAGCGCAAAGGCCAGCAGCATGAGCGAATGCTTCATCGGCTGCGACGCGAAGGCGATGATGACCTGTACGCAGATAAGCGGCGCAAAGGGGTTGGAAAGCCCACCGGTGATGTAGATCAATGCCGTTAGTTGCAGCAGATCGAACGCCAGAAGCAGGGTCGCTTCCCAAGGGTCTAGACGATAGGTCGCAGGAAAGCGAGCCGATAAGAACAGATTTGCCACGGCAAGCGCACCAATCAGCACGGCACATGTCAGAAGAGGCAACGGGAAGTTCAGCCCGAAAGCGACAATCAGGATCGTTGCGCTTTGCCCGACGACAGCCAGCCAGCGCAGCCAGACGATCGTCTGCAAACGAATATGGCGACTGGCACGACCAAGTCGTGTGTTTTCTTCTGGCTGAACGGCCATTCGCCGATCTCCTGTCCTACGTTCCGCGCGGCTTTACGCGATTGGTCGGCTGTGCCGAGGCGGGATCCTCTGGCCATGGATGACGCGGGTAGCGCCCACGCATATCCGCACGCACGTCTTTCCACGAACCCGCCCAGAAACCGGGAAGATCCCGTGTGGTCTGTATCGGCCTGTGCGCGGGTGAGGTCAATTCCAACAACAGAGGCAATTTGCCGCCCGCCACCGCCGGGTGTTGCTTCAGGCCGAACAGCTCCTGCACGCGAATGGTCAGCGTCGGCTCCTCGCCATCATAGCTGATGGGGTGCTTCTGGCCTGTCGGAGCTTCAAAATGGGACGGCAGGAGCCTGGGGAGTTCGCGGGCTGCGGAATGCGGTACCAACGACAGCAACCCATCCATGATGCCGCCTGCCCTGATGTCCTGAAGGCTCTTGGCATCATGCTGAAAGGGAATGAACCACTCATTCAGCCGGGCAATCAACGCGTCATCGCTTGTGTCCTGCCATGGCTCGCCGATGGTTCGGTAAAGAAAGCCAAGACGCTGGCGCAGTTGCTGCGCATCCTTTGAGAGAGACAAAAGACCAAGGCCATAGTCGCGAAGCCCATTGGCAAGCGCAATCGCCGCTTTTTCTCCTGTCGGTTTTGCAAGCGGCGTTTCTTCCAGAACAATCGCGCCGATGCGGGTGACGCGCCGTGCGCGGACCTGCCCGCTTGCCTTGTCAAAAAATAGCTGGTCTTCTTGGGTGATTGCGTCTGGCAAATGGTCTTCAATATCCTCGCGCCGTATCGAAGCCGCTGCCAGAATACGCGGTTGTGCGGCCCGCCCTGTCACATCGGCAACGACCAGCATTTTCTCCGTGGCGAGACGTTCTGTCTCGGCCAGCTCAGCGCCGCGCCCATTTGCCATGACGTAACGACCACGCCCGCCGCGCTGGAAGGCAATGCGATCTGGATAAGCGTGCAGCAAAAGCTCGCCAACGCTGACTGCCTGGTGTCCACCCCGGTTGCCGAGAGGCCCTGCAATCCGCTTGGCAAGACTTCTGGCTGCATTCGCGCGTTCGCCTTTTTCATTTTTGAAGCGCCGCAACCTTTCTTCAAGATCGATATCGTTGCCGCCAAGCCCCTGTTCGGTCAACAGCACCGCCAGCATTCCCGCCTCGTTGCCGTGGCCTGCGTCTTGGGCCGCAATCACCATGGCAGACAGGCGAGGAGGCATTGCCAACTCTCGCATCTTCTTTCCGCGCGGAGTAATCGCACCTGCTGCATCCAGCGCGCCGAGCTTGCCCAACAATACCCTCGCTTCATTCAGCGCAGTTTCTGGCGGGTGATCCAGAAATGAAAGTGAGCCAGGGTCTGTAACACCCCAGTGAGCGAGATCGAGTACAAGGCCGGAAAGATCGCTGGCCAATATCTGTGGCGGAGTGAAAGCGGGCAGGGCCGCGGTCTGGCCCGCATGCCACAATCGGATTGCAATGCCGGGCTCCGTTCGACCTGCACGCCCGGCCCGCTGATCCGCTGAGGCCCGCGATACCTTCACTGTTTCAAGCCTCGTCATACCGGTTGAAGGTTCGAAAACCGGCAGACGCTGCAAGCCACTGTCAATCACGACACGAACACCATCGATCGTAATCGACGTCTCAGCAATCGATGTCGCCAGCACGATCTTGCGTTTGCCCGGCTCCGTCGGCTTGATCGCCGCGTCCTGTTCCTTCTGGGACAGGTTGCCATACAGCGGAATGACGCTCGTATCCGGCCCGAAGCGACCCTCCAGTCGCTCTACCGTCCTTGTGATCTCACCCTGACCGGGCAGGAAAGCGAGGATCGATCCCTCTTCCGATCCATGAGCGTCGATGATGGCCCGGGCAACACTGTCCTCTATCCGCTCACGATTGGGCCTGTCGTCATAACGGATGTCGATGGGGAAACTGCGCCCCAGACTTTTGATGACCGGTGCACCTTTCAGCAAGGCACTGATTCGCTCCACATCCAGCGTGGCTGACATAACGACGATTCGAAGATCATCACGAAGCCCCGCGCGAACATCCAGCGCCAGTGCCAAGCCGAAATCGCCATCAAGCGAGCGCTCGTGAAATTCGTCGAAAATGACAGCGGAGACATTGCTCAATTCCGGGTCATCCAGTACCATGCGCGCAAACACGCCTTCGGTGACCACCTCGATCCTGGTTTTGGTGGAAATGCGGTTATCCAGCCGCATACGATAGCCCACGGTTTCACCAACCGTTTCCCCCAAGAGCGTCGCCACCCGGCTGGCCGCAGCCCGAGCTGCCAGTCTTCGCGGCTCAAGCAGAATGATCTTGCCATCTCCGCGCCATGGCTGATCGAGCAGGTAAAGCGGTACCAGCGTCGTCTTGCCCGCTCCTGGAGGAGCGGAAAGCACTGCCTGTCCATGGGTCGCGAGCGCTTCGCCAATTTCGGCCAGTACATCCGTGACCGGCAGTTTCGGCAGGCTTCGCTCTATGGTCTGTGTCATGCTACTCACGAACTGGGTTACACTGCCTTGATGCTTTCATAAGCGAGGATTGCGCCGGCCAAATCTTCCAGCGCAGCCCCGACGGATTTGAACAGTGTTATCTCATCACCATTGCTGCGTCCCGCGTGGCGACCTGAAACAAGGTCAGAAAGCTCGGCATAAATATCGTCGCGTCGTATAATGCCTGCTTCAAGAGGCTGAACGATATCGCCACCCTCTTTTAGCGCACCGTCAAACGTATCGACAAAGAGACTGGCACGTTTGACAGCCATATCATCGCTTTCACGCATATTGGGCTTGAACGCGCCGACGAGATCGAAATGCGCACCAGGCTTCAACCATTGGCCCTTGATCAAGGGCTCGTTAGACAATGTCGCGCAGGAAATGATATCCGAGGAGCGCGCAACCTCTTCCAGATCGCTGCAGACCTTCGCATTAAATCCCAGCTGACGCGCATCTTCGACCGTCTTCTGTGCAGCCGCTGCATTACGTCCCCATATGTAGAAGGATGTCAGCGGGCGCATAGTGGCATGGGCCGCAATCAAGTTCAGCGACAATCGACCGGTTCCGACCATCAACATAGACGACGCATCCTGACGCGCGAGATATTTTGCCGCCAGAGCCGATGTCGCCGCCGTACGCCGCGCTGTTAGCTCACCACCCTCTATGGCAGCCAGCATTTCGCCAGTTTTACCAGACGACAAGAGATAGGTACCAAAAATGGCAGGCAGGGAACGCCGACTGTTGTCCGGGAAGACGGAGAGTATCTTGACGCCCATATAGGAGCCGGGAACCCAGGCAGGCATCATCAACAGTGTTGCGTCACTCTCGCCAGGCACTTCTACTTCATGATGGTGCCGGACTGGCATCACACAGCCACCGCGAAACATGTTTTCTATTGCTTCGATAAGGTGAGGCCATTCGAGCGCGCGGCGCGTTTCTTCTTCATTGAGCACAAGCATTACATACTCCCGGTCTGGTGATCGGGAATGACCTTAGCAATGTCGTATTGTCTGGTGAAGGTCAGGCAGCAGGATGGTTGGGAAAACGGCAGCTTTATGAGGCGCAAAAGCGGGGTTTTGATAAAAATCCCAAAATACCCAAACAAAATCAGTTACTTGCAATTTTTCTTCTTTTTCTTCTTTTGGTGCTGTTGACTATGTCTGAGGTGTTCCTCTATAAGTCCGCTCACTGACGAGGGCGGCGGCGCTGCTAGCGACGATGTCCTTCGTTCTGGAGAAAACTGGAAGACTTGGCGAGTTTGTTGGGTCTTTGGAAGCTGAACTTTCGGGTTTTGGTTTGATGGTTTTGACACTAATGTGTGTCTGTTTTTTGACAATTGAATATGGAAGAAAGAGAAACGTGGGCGGCGAGGCTTGCGGGATGTTGAGAGATTGACATCCTTTGAAAGAGACTTTGACGGTCACGTTTT
>NZ_FMUD01000014.1:0-131551 GCF_900100825.1 Agrobacterium sp. DSM 25558
CCCCGCCCCACAGCCAGCCCAGAGCGATGCGGCCTTGCGCGAAGTGGCAGAAGCACTCGTCAGCCTGCGACAGGAACTGAAGCATGAGATTTCCGAAGGTGTTGCCCGCGAAATGCAGGGCGTGCGCTCGGAACTGCGCAACATCCGCTCCTTTGCCGAAGATCAGGATTTTGCCGAGGATATTCGCGAGGACGTCGCACGTCTGGCCGCCAGCATAGAGCGCATGGGTGGATCACCCTCACCCGATGCTGAAGCGCTGCGCATCGAGTTCGAAGAATTGCGCAACCTCATGGACCAGGTTGCCCGCGAAGACAGCATGCACCGTATGGAGCAGCGCTTCGACACCATGGACAGCACCCTGCGCGGTTTCGACACGGCCCCGCTTCAGGAAGAAATCGTTGCCCTGGCCTACCGGCTGGACGACATAAAGAGCCAGCTTGGTTCGATGGGCGGAAGTGCGAACGCCGTGCGTGCGCTCGAAGAAAAGCTTCTGACTATTGCCAGCGCGGTCGAGCATCTGGGCAGGCACATGCAGCCCAACGACCAGGCTTACAGCGAGCATTTCTCTGGCCTCGACCAGCGTCTGGACGAAATCAGCCGCGCCATCGCTGCTGCCGGAAACCGCCCCGCATCCTTCGATCCAGCGCTGGGCGAACGGTTGGAAAACCGTCTGAACACGCTCTCTGCGCAAATCGACACATTGAAGGACGACGCCTCGGAAAAGCCAACGGATGCGCTGGGTGCGCGTCTCGATGCGCTGACGAGCCGTATCGAAGAGCTTTCTGCCGAGCGTGGCGTGTCGCAACTCGGTGAGCGGCTCGATCAGCTTTCCCTGTTACTGGAGCGCTCACAGCGCCCATCCAACCAGCCGGAGCTGACATCCTTCCTGACGGATATCTCTCGCAAGATCGATGGTCTTGGCGAGGGTGCCGTCAACGACAAGCTGGCCGAACGGCTGGAAAAAATCGCACGTCGGATCGAAGAGATCGAAACCAAGCCTGCCAAGGCTTTGTCCTACGACACTGCCTTCAAGCGTCTGGAAGACCGGTTGAGCGACATCGCCGCGAAACTGGATGAAACGAAAGCGCCTGTCGCTGCGGAAACCGCTGGCATGTCGCCCGAACTCGACCAGCGCATGGCCGCCATCGAAGAATATATGGCGTCCAGCGACGAATACATCATCGAAGCTGCACGTCAGGCGGCGGAAGCCGTGCTTGAAGCGCATGCGCGCAACAATCTGGCGCAGACCGCAAACAGCGCCGACATGGCGATCTTGACAGAGCTGGCCAATGATCTGCGCAAGCTGGAAGGTTTGAGCCGCAACACCGAAGAGCGTACGCACCGCACGTTTGAAGCACTGCATGAAACGCTGGTGCAGATTGCCGGACGCCTCGACAATCTCGACAGCCGCAACGGTTCGCGTGCTGTCGCGACCCCGGATGCCGACCGTGAATGGGCGGAGTATGATGGCGGGGCGCGGATGCCTGCCGCGACTTTTCCCGCAGAAGGTCTGATTTCCAAGGATGAGCGCAGCGCTTTCGAAAGCGACGCTGCCCGTCAACTCGACACCGATACGCTGGTGCCGCCACAAGCCGAAAGGCCTGCGGCACAAGAAAAGCGTGGCCTTTTGTCGGGTCTGACCCGTCGTTTCAAGTCCAGCGCAGCAAAGACCGAAGACGCGCCAAAGACTGAGGTTTCCGGACGCACGCAGGTCGATCCCGCGCCAGCGCTCGACCCTGTGGATGTGTTGCAGGCCGATATCGAAACCGAACTGCTGGAGCCGGGCTCCGGTGCGCCAGACATCAAGAAAATTCTGGAACGCGTGCGCGCCAGCCAGACAGCCGCCGCCCGGGCTGGCACAGGCGAGAGCGACAACCGCGCCGACTTCATTGCCGCAGCGCGCCGCGCCGCACAGGCTGCCGCACAGGAAAGCGTACCGGAGAGAAGCTCTGCATCGCGCCCACAGCGCAGCAAGGCCACTGTCGAAAAGGAAGGCTCCGCCCTTTCCCGCTACCGTCGCCCGCTTCTTTTGGGCATTGGTGCCATTCTTCTGGCGATGATGGCGATGCCCGCCATCAAATCCTTCGTGGGTGGAGAGACGACACCTCCAGCCGCCGCAATCGAGCCGAAAAGCGTGGAGCCCATGTCGGCACCGCCTGCCGCACCCGCAGAACCGGTCACCGCCAGCGCAGCACCAGCCGTGACCATTCCGTCCGAAAGCCCGATCGACCAGGGCGCGAAGGCAGCCGGTGAACGGATGCAGGCGGATGCGGACAAGAGTGAGCATCTGATCGATACGAGACCGATCGGCGGCGCGCGGCTTCCGCAGGAGACACCGACCATCGTTGCCCCGACTGCATCGCGCAGTTCAGGTGTCGTGGAGCGCTTGCAGCCTGTCGCAGCCACGCCTGAAGTTCAACTGCCGGAGTTCAAACAGGCCGATTTGCGGGTCGCCGAGCCCGAGACCATTGCCGTTCCGGCAGGCATCACCCCGCCATCCCTGGCCGACGCTGCCGCCAAGGGCGACCGGCAGGCACTGTTTGAAATCGGCGCACGCTATACCGATGGTCGCGGCGTCGTTGCCGATCGCGCTGAAGCTGCCAAGTGGTACAAGCTGGCCGCCGACCGGGGCTTGGCCCCTGCACAATACCGTCTTGGCAACATGTATGAGAAGGCGAACGGCGTAGAGCGCAATCTGCCGGAAGCCAAGCGCTACTATCAGCTGGCTGCCGATCAGGGCAATGCCGGTGCCATGCACAATCTGGCCGTTCTCCTGGCCTCCGACGCCGCTGGCGCACCGGATTTCAAGGCTGCGGGTGACTGGTTCATCAAGGCCTCCAATCTCGGCGTTCGCGACAGCCAGTTCAACCTTGCTATCCTCTACGCCCGTGGCAGCGGTGTGCCGCAGAGCCTGGAAGAATCCTACAAGTGGTTCGCGATTGCCGCCCGTGATGGCGATGCGGATGCAGGCCAGAAGCGTGACGACGTGGCCAAGGCCATGCGGCCGGAGCAACTGGCCAGCGCCAAGGCCGCTGTGGAAGCCTGGCAGGTTACGCCGCTGAACGACGAAGCAAACTCCATCAACACACCAGCGGAATGGGCTGGCGTTGAGGAAGAGATCAAAACCTCGTCCGTGGACATGCAGAAGGCGATCCGCAACATTCAGGCCATTCTCAACAACAATGGCTTCAAGGCGGGTGAACCGGACGGCAAGCTTGGTCGCACCACCGTGACTGCCATCAAGAACTTCCAGAAGTCCATTGGACAGGCTCCGGATGGCCGTATCACCGACGAACTGGTCACTGCGTTGCTGGCTCGCAACAAGTAATTCGGCTCTTTGTCGATCTTTTCAAATTATCAACGTATTTGCCGTTGAATAATTGACAGTCATGCCCACCAAGGGCATGACCGGTAAAGGTCGCAAGGTTTCCTGCCTTCGCCATTCAGACAGATACCACCCCTTCGTGGCAAAGCCCGCCTGACGGCGGTTTTTGCCGTTTTGGACGCAACCACGTCCGAGGTCCGCATGTCCGAGGTCCTATTGTGACTGTCTATCTGCCCATTGCAGAACTATCGGTGAATATTTTCATCATTCTCGGCATGGGCGCGGCTGTGGGTTTTCTGTCCGGCATGTTCGGCGTCGGCGGCGGATTTCTCATCACGCCGCTGTTGATCTTCTACAACATTCCCCCCGTCGTTGCCGTGGCAACCGGTGCAAACCAGGTGGTTGCCTCTTCCGTTTCCGGCTCCATCACCCACTTCCGGCGTGGTACGCTGGATGTGAAACTGGGCGGTATTCTGCTGATCGGCGGCTTATGCGGGGCCACACTGGGCGTATGGCTGTTCACGCTTCTGCGCAGCATCGGCCAGTTGGACCTGATCATTTCGCTGCTCTACGTCATTCTGCTGTCCACCGTCGGCGCGCTGATGCTGAAGGAAAGCATTTCGGCCATTCGCCGTTCCGCCCGCAATGAAACGGTAACGTTACGCCGTCCCGGCCACCACAATTGGGTGCATCGCCTGCCGCTGAAAATGCGCTTCAAAAAATCGAAGCTCTATCTTAGCGTCATTCCCATCATAGCGCTGGGTTTCGGCGTGGGCGTTCTGACATCCATCATGGGTGTAGGCGGCGGCTTCATCATGGTGCCAGCCATGATCTATCTGCTGCGCGTTCCCACAAATGTCGTCGTCGGCACCTCGCTGTTCCAGATCATTTTCGTCACCGCCTATACGACCATCGTGCAGGCCGCGACCAACTTTTCCGTCGACATCGTGCTCGCCTTCATCCTGATGCTGGCGGGTGTGGTGGGCGCGCAATATGGTGTGCGCGTGGGCCAGAAACTGCGCGGCGAACAGTTGCGTGCGCTGCTGGCGCTGCTTGTTCTGGCCGTTGGCGTGCGCCTGGCGATCACGCTGGTGATCAAGCCGGACGACCTGTTTTCCGTTGCCGTGGGAGGGCTGGGCTATTGATCCGCGCCGCCCTTCTTGCCGCCGCCCTTTGCGCCTTCTCGGGCATGGCCTTCGCGCAGACACCGCCGCTGGCGATCTCGCCGGATGCATCGGGCCAGCCGCGCCCCTTGCAGGAAAACATCGAGATCGGCGCATCGACCACGGAAATCTCCATCGCGTCCGATTTTCGCGGTGCCGACTTCACCATGTTCGGGGCGCTGAACAATGCCGACCAGTTGCTGCTGGCCATCGGCCAATACGACATCGTGGTGACGCTGGAAGGCCCGAACGACTATTCCACCGTGCGCAAGAAAAGCCGGGTGGCAGGCATCTGGATCAACACCAGCGCCATCACCTTCGCGCCGCTGCCGGAATCCTATTCCATGGCCAGCACCCGCAATATCGACAATATCGCAACGCCGGGAACGCTGAAGGCCATGGGCCTCGGCGTGGAACATCTGCCGCTGCGCAGCGCCGTGTTTTCCGGCGTGCCTGACAATGTCTACGACTTCCAGGATGCCTATCGCCGCCTGAAACTGTCCAGCGGTATTTATCGCAACGACACGACCGGCGTGCGGCTGGAACGCACCGGCCTGTTCTGGGCCACCCTACGCCTTCCCGCCAACGTCCCAAACGGTGTGCACACCGCCCGCGCCTATCTCTTCAAGAGCGGTATGCCGGTGGCGCAGAAGGAACTGCGATTGCGCGTGGTGAAGACCGGCATGGAGCAGGCGATTACCGATGCCGCGCACCAGACGCCGGTGGTCTATGGCATGCTGTGCGTGCTGCTGGCTGTGGTGACGGGCTGGGGCGCGAGTATTTTGTTTCGGCGGGATTAGGGCCTTACCGGGGTGGGTTGAAGCGTTCTGCCGGAGCAGATTTTCGTCAGGCTTAGCAGGGATTGTCTCGACCGTATTTTTGGGTATGCCGTTCGATATTCGCCGGCGCTGGAGCAAGCTCGCCCCCCTCTGCCTGCCGGCATCTCCCCCACAGGTGGGGAGATTGGCTGGGGTGATGTCTTGGCCATCTTGGGCGGTGCTGATGGGCAATAAGTGGCTCTTCGACCTGTCTTTCCCGCAGCGTTATGATTGGACGGAGAGCGTGCGCCTCGCTAATCTCCCCACCTGTGGGGGAGATGCCGGCAGGCAGAGGGGGGCAAGCGGCATACTCTGCCCTCTCAATGGGTGCGGGCAACCACATCCTCCGTCCTCATGCTGAGGTGCGTTGGCCGAAGGACAAAGCCTCGAAGCATCCGCCGCGCACTCTGCCCCAAATCCGCAACCCCCGTCCTTCGAGGCCCCTATGGGGCACCTCAGGATGAGGGTTGCTGCCGTTGCAGCCGGTAGCTATTGCTGCATGAGGTCAAACAATTGCCATCACTAATCCCATTGCTATCAAAACCCCGGCCACCGCTTACGCAAGCTTCGCCGTTCACGCGGCAGTACCTGCCCGTGGCTTGCTTTATTCTCTAGTCCCATAACCATTCGCGGCCATGGATATTCGGACGGGGCGCTGCAAGCTGCCTCGTTGGGTAGTATAATAATGGCACCTCACAGCGCCCCGTTCAGCTCTTTTGGCCAAACAGCAATCCACTTGCCACGGCTGGCAGAGCCCGGACGGCGAAGGGGAAACCTTGCCGGAAAACCGATCGGACATAGTCAAGGTCCGACCCTTCCCATCCGGGTGGCGAACTCCATTGCTGGATACTCGCCCTGCCAGTTCGGCTGCACCTGCCTTCGATTTGCTCCCGCGCCGATAATCTAGGGGCGGGAGGATCGATCCGTTTTTCGCAAGGGCCGCCGCAACACGAATGGCTGCGGCAAACACTCACGATCCGTCCGCGCTGTTTCGCCACAGTGCGGGGCAGATGCAGCGTGTTCCTGTGTACCGCCTGACTTTCGCTTCAATCCCCATGGTCGCGTTCGACCAGAGGACGATGAGCTGTCGGTACACCCGGCGACCAAGCTCCTGGCGGATGCATCGCAGTGGCCAAGACGGTTCGGTCTCGACACGACGATGCCGCCAGGTCGGGCATCGGGAGAATGACGCCGGTCGGTCCGAAACCGGTGTCACGCTCCTCCCGTTGCCGCCGGGGAGATTGCTGCTTAACCCCGGGATCGAAAGGTTTGCGTCACCCTCTCAACCCCAGCGCCGGTCCCGCCTCGCCGCAACGCCTTGCGGTGTATCCGAGGGCGGAACGGGGAGATTGTGCGGGTGATTCGCGCGCCGTGGAGAAAAGTGCGGGGGATTTTTGCGGGTTTTTGTGATTTTTTGGGTAAGGTGTTGATTTGGTTTGGAATTATTTAGTAGAGAGGTTAGTGGGTGGGGCTCACCCCCCTCTGCCCTGCCGGGCATCTCCCCCTCAGGTGGGGAGATTGGCTGGGGGCGGGCTTGCCGGTCATCTTGAGCGTTGTGGCTGTAGAGACGGCAATTTTTAGTGATCTTTCCTTCTCCTGAAGGTCACGATTGGGCAGTGAGCGTGCCTTTTACCGATCTCCCCCCTTGAGGGGGAGATGCCCGGCAGGGCAGAGGGGGGTGAGCGGCATATTCCGCCCTCTCATGGGTGCGGGCAACCACACCCTCCGCCCTCATGCATCATCCTGAGCCTGTCGAAGGAGAGGTGGCGCGCAGCGCCGTCGAAGCATCCAGCCACACACTCTGCCTCAAGCCCGCAACCCTCGTCCTTCGAGGCCCCTGCGGGGCGCCTCTCCTTCGACAGGCTCAGGATGATGGATGAGGGTTGCTGCCGTTGCGGTCGCATCGAACGAGCATCCGAGCATCCGAAAAAATTTTACCCCAGCAAATTCCCGAACCGCACAGAATAAATCCGGTCCCGGCCCAGCAGATGCGCAACCAGTGCCGAATGGTCGAACAGGCCGTGCATCGCCTTGTGGCGCAAATCAAGACCACCGCTGAGCACGCCGAAGGCTGGCATCAACATGCGCGTTCCATCTGTCGCGAAACAGGGGCGGCGGACAGATTTGTCGCGGCGGCGGACGGTGGCGGCGGGGTGGAGATGGCCGGCGATTTCGCCTGGCGATGAACCAGCTTTCGGCTCATGGCGGAAAACGAGGTTGCCGTAGAACATTTCATCGCTGGAAGAGCCCGGCAAGTCCACCGTGCCATCGGGATCGTGGTTGCCGTTGATCCAGATCCATTCGCGTCCTCTCGCCATTTCCTTGATGAGATCGCGCAAGGGCAGCGGCAGGTGCTGCGAGCCGATGCGATCGTGGAAATTATCGCCGAGGCTGACGACGATCTTCGGGTCGTAGCGGGTGATCAGAGAGGACAGGATTTTGAGGGTTGCGATGGTGTCGTAGGGTGGCAGCATGCGACCGCGGCGGGCGAATGCGGCACCCTTTTCCAGGTGCAAATCCGAGACGACCAGCAGGGAGAGATCGGGCAAGTACAGCCCGCCCAGCGGATCGCACCAGCCGGCGACGCCGTTGATGGCGGTTTCCGAGCCAAGGCATTCGAAGCCGGTGGCAAATTTGTCGCTCAGGGCAAGTCGGCTCAGCACGTTTCGGTTTTGTCCTTCATATCCTCTAGGCGGATGCATCATGACATCGCATCCGCAATCAGCTCATCGGCGGCTTCGGCCAGCACGTCATCCATGGCCTGACCCGGAACCGTCTCGCGCCCGATTTCCATCATGACCGGAACGGCCAGCGGCGAAACATGCTCTAGAGCACAATGGGTGGTGTGGCCCTTGATTCGCCTTAGCATATCGCCAAGACGGCCAATGTCCAAAAGTCCGGCTGCGGCATCGCGACGCGTGGCTTCCAAGAGGATGTGATCGGGCTCATGGCTGCGAAGAACATCATAAATAAGATCGGCAGACACCGTGACCTGCCGCCCGGTTTTTTCCTTGCCGGGATGGCGGCGTTCGATGAGGCCGGAAATGATCGCGCAATTGCGGAAGGTGCGCTTGAGCATGAAGGATTCGTCCAGCCATGCCTCAAGATCATCGCCCAGCATATCCTCGTCCAGCAGGTCGGGCAGCGACAGGCGGTCTGATTGCAGGCGCATGCCGATATCTTCCAGCGCCCAGATGGCCAGCGAATAATCGGTGGCGACGAAGCCCATGGGCTTGGCCCCTGCCCGCTCCAGCCGCCGGGTCAACAGCATGCCGAGGGTCTGGTGCGCCAGCCGCCCCTCGAAGGGATACATGACCATGAAGAAGCGCTTGCGGAAGGGGAAGGTCTCGACCAGCAGCTCATCCCGTTTGGGGATGATGGATTTCTCCTTCTGGATGGCGAGCCAGTCGCGCACCTGATCCGGCAAAGCGTGCCAGCGGGCGGGATCGGCCAGCATGGAGCGCACCTGGTCTGCCAAATAGGTGGAGAGCGGAAACCTCCCGCCCGCATAGGACGGGATTTTCGGGTCCATGGAAAAGGCCTGGCTGACGAGGCATTCACTTTCGCGGATGCCTTCGAAGCGCAGTACTTTGCCGGCGAAGAGGAAGGTATCGCCCTGTACCAATTGCTCGAGGAAATATTCCTCGACCTTGCCGAGCGTCATGCCGCCGCGGCCGATGGTGCCCTTGGCGTTGCGCTTGACCATACGGACATTGAGCTCCGCCGCCTCGACGATGGTGCCGAGATTGAGGCGGTATTGCATGGCGACCTGCGGGTTGGAGACGCGCCATAGACCATCCTTCGTCTGGCGGATGCGGGCGTAACGTTCATAGGTGCGCAGGGCATAACCGCCAGTGGCGGTGAAATCGACGATGCGATCAAAGGTTTCGCGCGGCAGGTCGGCGTAGGGCGAGGCGGTGGTGACTTCGCAGTAGAGGTCATCGGCGTCAAAGGGTTCGGCGCAGGCCATGCCGAGCACATGCTGGGCGAGCACATCCAGCGCGCCCTCGGCAATGGGTGGCGTATCCTGCGCGCCGATGTAGTTGGCATCGAGTGCCGCGCGGCATTCCATGACCTCGAAGCGATTGGCGGGCACGAGAATGGCTTTGGAGGGCTCGTCCATGCGGTGATTGGCGCGGCCGATGCGCTGGGCAAGGCGGCTGGCACCCTTGGGCGCGCCGACATGCACGACGAGATCGACATCGCCCCAGTCGATACCGAGATCAAGCGTGGAGGTGGCGACGACCGCGCGCAACTTGTTATCCGCCATCGCCGCTTCCACCTTGCGGCGCTGGCCTGCATCCAGCGAGCCGTGATGCAGCGCAATCGGCAGATTGTCGTCGTTGATGGTCCACAGTTCCTGAAAGATGCGCTCCGCCTGCGAGCGGGTGTTGACGAAGATCAGCGTCGTCTTGTGGGCCTTCAAGGCCGGATAGAGATCTTGCATGGCGTAACGCGCCGAGTGGCCGGACCAGGGAATGCGCTCTTCCGTGCCGAGAATGGCGATGTCGGGCTTTGCGCCGCCATCGACGGTGATGAGGCCGGCGGTGGGTTCACCTTCCGCCTGCGGGCTGAGATAGCGTTGCAAATCCATCGGGTCGGCGACCGTGGCCGAGAGGCCGATGGTGCGCATGGCGGGGGCGTGTTTGCGAATGCGGGCAATGGCCAGCGACAGCAGATGGCCACGCTTGGAGGTGACGAGCGAATGCAGCTCGTCCAGCACCACATATTTCAGGTCCTTGAAGAAGCGTTCGGCTTCCTTGTTGGCGAGCAGCAGGGAGACCTGTTCCGGGGTCGTCAGCAGGATGTCCGGGGGTTTAAGCTTCTGGCGCTGGCGCTTGGACTGCGGCGTATCGCCGGTGCGGGTTTCGACCGAAATGGGCAGGCCCATTTCCGACACCGGCTTCATCAGGTTGCGCTCGATATCGACAGCCAGCGCCTTGAGCGGCGAAATATAAAGCGTGTGAACGCCCACGAAGGCCGAGCCTGGCGGAACCTTGCCGCGTTCTGCCAGATCGGTGAGCGAGGCCATGAAGCCGCCCAGCGTCTTGCCGGCACCGGTGGGTGCAATCAGCAGCATGTTTTCGCCGGACCGCGCGCGGGCGGATAATTCCAGTTGGTGGGCGCGCGGGCTCCAGCCTTTTTCGCCGAACCATTTCTGGAAGGATAAAGGCAAGGTGCCGACGTTTGCGCCGGACATGGGGGGCTCTGTGTGTTTCACAGCTCTAAAGTAGTGAAAATCTTTCGAAAAAGAAGGGCTTCATCCTTGTATATGCGCCTTCGTTTTCCCGTCATTCCGGCCTTGAGCCGGAATCCAGCGCGATCAAGTCCTTGATCGCAAAAGAGTCTATTCGTCTTGCAGACGCAAGACGGCTGGATCCCGCATCAAGTGCGGGATGACGGGACATTGAGACTTCTTACATCGCGATATAACGGTCGTTTCGGTGATTGACGGCGATGACGAGGTTCATGACGAGGGCACCAAGGATGGAGCAGAGAATGATGAAGGGCGTGGCGACGAAGAAGGCGCAGATGAGGACCGTACAATCGAACGCCAGTTGCGCAAGGCCTGCGCGGATGCCGAAACGGTCTTGCAAATAAAGCGCCAGAATGCCGAAGCCGCCAAGGCTTGCGCGGTGGCGAAACAGCGCCAGCATGCCAGCGGCGACCGTCAGCCCGCCGAAAAGGGCGGCAATGATGGGGTTGACGTTTTGCAGCACGATGAGGTGCGGCAGATATTCCGACAGGACCGATGTCAGTGCGACGGCGCAGAAGGTCTTGACCGTGAAGGCCAGGCCGAGGCGGCGCAGGGCGATGTAGTAAAATGGCAGGTTGGCGAGGAAGAACAGAAGGCCGAAGCTGAGACCAGTCGCGTAATGCAGCAGAAACGCGACGCCGACGACACCGCCGGTCAGCAGGCCACCGCCAGACAGAAGTACGACGCCGAGCGAGACGAGCATGCTGCCCGCGATAACAGCCTGTGCATCTTCCACGAGCGAATGCTTATCTGATGTCGATGCCTAAAACCTGATGCGCTTGCGCTCTGCTATGTCGCTCATGATCGTCCCCACGTTGCGTTTTCACTCTTTGCGCCGCGATGGACAATAATTCAAGCGTTCAGCGCACGACGATGTAGCGATCCGAGCGGTGGTTGATGGCAAGGAACAGGTTGAGCACGAAGGCGCCGACGATGGAATACAGCACCGTTTCGGGGTTGATGACGGCGAAGGCGGCGATCATGACGCAGCTATCGAAAGCAAGCTGGATGAGACCGGCGCGGATGCCGAAACGATCCTGAATATAGATGGCGAGAATGCCGATGCCACCAAGGCTGGCACGGTGGCGATAGAGCGCCAGAAGGCCGTAGCCCAAGAGAAGACCGCCGAGCAGTGCCGCCCAGAGCGGATTGATACTTTCCACCACCATCCAGCGGCTTTCCAGTTCCGTCAGCACCGAAACGAAGCCGATGGCGATGAAGGTTTTGAACGAAAAGGCAAGGCCGAGACGACGGAAGGACAGGTAATAGAAGGGCAGATTGACGAGGAAGAACAGCAGGCCGAAGCTGATGCCGAAGGCGTAATGCAGGAGAAAGGCGACGCCCGCCGTGCCGCCGGTGAGCAGGCCGACCTTGGTAAGAAGGTAGAAGCCGAGTGCTGATACGATGCTGCCGGTGACGATGCCCTGAATGTCTTCCAAGGGCGCGTGCTTGGCCGGATCGACACTCCACATGCCATAAACGCTTCTCGTGAATGCCATGCGCGCTACCCCGAAATGGAACTGTCAATGCTGTGTGAAAGTGCATCGTCGCATCACACATCCGCCAGGATGGATCGCTCGATTGGGATGATTTTGCACTGCAACAGGCCGGGTTTCAATATCGATATGTAAGCAAGGCTGACCTATCGATAAAAAGGCAATAAACGAAAAGATCAGCCCGGTTTTCTGGCAAGAAACAGAATGCCAGCGAGGGGTTTTCCGGCATCCTTGCGAATGGTGGTTTTGCGTATTTCCAGCGTTTGCAGGCCGGATACGTCCAACAGGGCGCGGACATAGGCTTCCGAATGGGCGTAACGCAGGGATGGCAGGAGGATAAAGCCTTCCTCGTTCCCTGCATCCTCCACCGAAAAGGCGAAGGTTCCGCCCGGTGCCAGCAGCGCCAGGACCAGCGGCATGACGGTTTCCAGACTGCCGAGATACATCATGACATCTGCGGCTGCAACCAGATCGGCACGGTGGTGGGCAAGGTCATCGGCAAAGAGGCCGGATGTTTCTGCGGCCAGCGAAAGATCGGCTTGGGCCAGATGGTGGTAGATGGCCTTCTCTTCCGCCTTGGCCAGCATGTTGGTGGAAATGTCGAAGCCTTCGAGGCGCTGCGTCCAATCGCGGATTTCGAGACCGAGCAGGCCGGTTCCGCAGCCGATATCGACAGTACAGGTGAATTGGCCGCTGGCCGGTCTTGCTGTTTCGATCAGCGCTGCCAGCTTTTGCGGGACGCTGTATTCCAGCTTTTCGACCAGCGAGGTTTCGAAACGGTCGGCGTAATCATCGAACAGGCCTTCGATATAGGCGCTTGGCGGTTGCTCCGGTGTTGCGGCGGCGCCCAGCACCGCGAGTTTGAGAGGGGCTGCGAAAATTCCTTCGGGGTCTAGACGATCAACCGTCTCGTAGGCGCTGATGGCCTTTTCCTTATCCCCCGCCTTATCGCAATAATCTCCCAGCTGTACCCAGCCTGCGGCCCATGATGGTGTGAGCTCCAGCGCCTGCTCCATCAGTTCGGCAGCGGCGGCATGATCTGCGCTTTCCGCCAGCATACGGGCGTAATCGGCGCGCCGGTCTGCGATGGCATCGCCGGACGAAAACTGGTGTGGGGCCATGCACGCTTTCCTGAAAGAGGTGGGCTGTCTTTCATCAGGCCATAAAAAAACTCAAGTCCTATTTCATGGCAGCGGCAAATATGGCGCGTAGAATGTGCCGACGCTTGCATAGAGGCACCATGCTTTCTATGTCTTGGCTGAATTAGGAGATTTGCTGATGGCCGGTGAGGTCGATAAGGTGCTGGGTGATAGTGTCGCGCGGACAATCGTCAAATTGCTTGTCGTGTCCCTGATCGTGGGTTTCGTCATGGCGGTCTTCGGCCTGACGCCGTGGAACATCATCTATGGCTTCAGAGATTTCGTGCTCGATATCTGGCACAGCGGTTTCCGCGCTCTTGGCAGCATTGGCGATTATCTGCTGGCGGGTGCTGTCATCGTCATCCCCGTCTTTATTATCCTCCGCCTGTTGAGCTTCCGCCGCTGATATGACCCAAGATTCCCTGATGACACTTTCACGGCGCGGCTTCGTGCTGGTTTCCGCCAGTGCTGCACTGTCCGCCTGCGTCTCAAGACCCACGAACAAGGGTATTGCAGCCGGCACGCGCGATGAAACGGCGTCGGCGCTTCCCATGGTCAACGAGCTTCGTCGTTCCAAGGGGCTACCGACGCTGTCCGCAAATAGCGCTGCACAACAGGCTGCCGCTTTTCAGGCCAACCGCATGGTGAAGGCGCAGAAGATGGCGCATCTCATTGGCCTGACGGACAGTTTCCTAATCCGCATGAAGGACGGCGACGTGCCGTTGCCTGCGGCTGAAAACGTGGCGGCCGGGCAGGATACGGTCGAGCGCGTGGTGAAGGCGTGGATTGGCTCTCCGCACCATCTGGAGAATATGCTGGGCAATTATGGCGGACTGGGTGTCGCGGTTGCTTATGATGCGGCGGCGAAGAATAGGCCTTATTGGGCGATGGTGCTGTGTCGGTGATGGGGTTGGGTTAGAGGCCTTTCGACCTGTAATTCTCCGTCACCCCGCACTTGAAGGCATGGCTTTGCGGCTTGGTTTCTTCTCCCCGGTGGGGAGAAGGTGGCCTGAAAGGCCGGATGAGGGGGCTAGTTCTCCTGATACATTGACCCTTGCCCCTTCATCCCGCTGCCGCGACCTTCTCCCCGGTGGGGAGAAGGCGGAAAAACTCGACCGTTACACGCTTTCTCAAACGTTTCCGTCGTCATGCTCGGGCTTGTCCCAGGCATCTGCTACGTTGCGATTTTGGAGACGTGATTAGATCCTAGGGACAAGCCCTAGGATGACGGAGGAAAGGTGGGAGACTTGAATTAACCGCTTAAATCGTCCGCTCGGCCCAGCGATCCACCGTGCTATCGCGCAACTCCCTGACATTCCCAACCCGCTCACGCTCCACCAATGTGGAAAGCCCGCGCACGATGCGGCCCGGCAGCGCTGGACCTTCATAGACCATGCAGGAATAGAGCTGCACGAGATCGGCACCGGCGCGGATTTTTTCCAGTGCGGTTTCGGCCGATGACACACCGCCGACACCGATGATGGGCAAAGCCGGGCCGACGCGTTTGCGCATTTTGGCGAGAACGGTGGTGGAGAGATCGAAGAGCGGTTTGCCGGACAGGCCACCGGTTTCGTGATTGTTCGGGCCGGGGCGAAGTCCATCGCGGGACAGCGTGGTGTTGGAGACGATGAGACCATCGAGATTATGGGCCAGCACTTCGGCGGCGATATCGTCCAGTCCCTCCTCCGTCAGATCAGGCGCGATCTTCAGGAAGACTGGAATGGGGCGGTTCAGCTTCTGTGCTTCGGCATCGCGCTTTTCCAGCACGGCTTTCAACAGGGCGGACAGGCTATCGCGCGCCTGCAAATCACGCAGGCCCGGCGTGTTGGGCGAGGAGATGTTGGCGGTAAAATAAGAGGCGACGGAGGCGAAGGTTTCGATGCCCTTCACATAGTCTGAAATGCGGTCTTCGCTATCCTTGTTCGCACCGATATTGACGCCGACGAGGCCGCGCAGGCCAGCGGCAATGAGGCGCGCGAGGGCTGCAGCATGGCCTTCATTGTTGAAACCGAGGCGGTTGATGACGGCGTCGTTTTCAACAAGGCGGAAGATGCGGGGCTTTGGATTGCCCGATTGCGGGAGCGGCGTGACCGTGCCGATTTCGGTGAAGCCGAAGCCCATCTTCAGCAGCGGACCGGGTACTTCCGCATTCTTGTCGTAACCCGCTGCCATGCCGAGCGGATTGGGGAAAACGAGGCCAGCGACGGTCTGTTGCAGGCGCGGATCATGCGGCACCATGCAGGTGGGGATGAAGCCGGAGCGTAGCGCGGCGATCGACATGCCGTGGGCCACTTCCGGGTCCATCAAGAACAGGCCGCGCCGACCGATCGAGGAAAAAATTCCGCTCATCATGCAATCTCCGGAAACTGGTGGGCACCATCATCATCAAGCGTCAGCGGCGTTTCCCACAGCACCGCGCTTAGGGATAACGGCGCGTAGAGATGCGGAAACTGATCACCGCCGCGCGAGGTTTCGAACACCAGCTTTTCACCCAGCGCGCCACCATCGACGGCGACCAGTAGAAGATCGCTCTGACCGGCAAAATGCTTCTGCGCAGTTTCCTTGACTTGGGCTGCGGTGGAAAAATGGATGTAACCATCCTGGAGGTCGATGGCCGCGCCTTTGAAAACGCCTGCTTCCTTGGCGTCCCGCCACAGGTCAGTCGGCACAATCTTATAAATAACGGGATTGTTGATGATCGGGGGCGTTTCACTCATACGGCGTCTCCTTCACTGCGGGCGGTTTGCCGCAAATGCCGGCGCTTGTCCATCGCTTCACGCAGATTTTTGCGCCTTGACGACGCCTCGGGGACCTCCATCGCAATCTAAAGCTTGTATTGCAGCGATATTCACGCAATCCTTGGCATGGCGGTGCTTGACGGGAGATGAAACTCCGCCAAAAATAAGGCGCACATGAAATGCTCTTGGGAGGGGGCGCGGCATGTCACAACTCACGATCATCATTGCAGACGACCATCCTTTGTTCCGTGGCGCATTGCGTCAGGCGGTGACGGGGCTAGAGGGCGACAACAGCATTATCGAAGCGGGAGATTTCGAGGCCGCGAAAGCCGCCGCCGAGAACCAGCCGGATGCCGACCTGATGCTGCTCGACCTTGCCATGCCGGGTGTCAGCGGTTTTTCCGGGCTGATGTCACTGAGGGCAGAGTTTGCCAGCTTGCCCATCGTCATCGTTTCGGCCAGTGATGACCCCGCCACCATGCGCCGTGCCATCGAACTCGGTGCCTCGGGCTTCATCTCCAAATCCTCCGGTATCGAGGATATGCGCGCGGGCATTCGTGCCGTGCTGGAGGGTGATGTCTGGATACCGGCGTCCTGTCAGTCCGGGCAGGATCATGACCCTGATATGGCCGACCTGATCAACCGGTTGCGCACGTTGACCCCGCAACAAAACCGCGTCCTCGGTATGCTGGGCGAAGGCTTGCTCAATAAGCAGATCGCCTATGAGTTGAGCGTATCGGAAGCCACCATCAAAGCGCATGTCTCGGCGATATTGTTGAAACTGAAAGTGGATAGCCGGACGCAGGCGGTCATTCAGCTTTCCAAGATCAATATGTCAACGCTGGTCGCATAGATACAAGGATTTTATTCCTTTTAATACTTTACTCTTTGGGCATATTTGGCTAGGTTTCTCACGATACTGAAGAGCCGCGTGACGACGCCGCTCCACCCGGACCGTTCATCATGCTGTCACACGATAATATCTGGAGTGCGATCGATACGCTTGCCGACCGGAACCAGCTTTCGCCTTCCGGTCTGGCGCGCAAAGCGGGACTTGACCCGACCTCGTTCAACAAATCCAAGCGGCTGGGGCCGGATGGCCGCCAGCGCTGGCCTTCGACAGAATCCATTTCCAAGGTGCTGGAGGCGACAGGGGCAACAATCGACCAGTTTTTTGGTTATGCCATGGGCCATGCCAACAAAAATGCCATGCCGGATGGCAACTTCCCGCCACAGACGGGTGCCATTCCTCTGATCGGCTTTGCTCAGGCGGGCTCGGGCGGCTTTTTCGATGATGGTGGTTTTCCTGCGGGTCAGGGCTGGGATGTGGTGGACTTTCCCGCCTCGCCCGCCAACAAGGCCGGTGCCTATGCGCTGGAAGTTCAAGGCGACAGCATGATGCCGCTTTACCGTGATGGCGATGTGCTGATCGTGGAGCCTGGCGCACAGGTGCGGCGGGGCGACCGTGTGGTCGTGAAAAGTCGGGATGGCGAGGTCATGGCGAAGGTTCTGGCACGCCAGACCTCCAAGACCATCGAGCTTTTCTCGCTCAACCCTGAGCATCCCAACCGCAGCTTCGATCTGGCAGACGTGGAATGGGTGGCCCGCATCATCTGGGCAAGCCAATAACCACGCTAAAACAACCCGTAAGGGAAATAGCGACGGTAGATTTCCTCCAACCTGCCATTACGCGACAGAGCGGCAAGCGCCTGATCGAAGGCGGGGACCAGTTTGTCTTCCGGATCAACAGTCATGATGGACAGGCCTTCGCCCAAAAAACGGTCCGACATATAGGGCCCATCGAACATGGCGCAACAGCCATCGGACGCGGTTCCCGAGACCCAGAAGGGCAATCGCAAGCCATCAGCGAAGACGGCATCGATCTTGCCTGACTTCAGTGCCTCATACATCGGCTCGTAACCGTCGAAACCGTTGACGGCGACACTGGGGAAAAATGCCTTCAGCATGGCCTGATGACGCGAATTGCTGATGACGCCGACTTTCTTGCCGGACAGCGCGCTGGCTGATTGCCCCTCCAGCCTGGTCGATTTGTTGATGGCGAAGCGGGCGGGCAACAGAATATAGGGCCTTGTAAAGCTGAAGCTTTTTCGCAGATCGGCGCTGGAGGCGATGCCCGACATCACAGCTTCGCCCTCGCCCATTTCCACGGCGGCTTCCAGCTCGTCAAAGGGCAGCGCCTGCACCTGACATTTGCTTTCGATCTTCAGCTGCGCGCAGATTTCGCGAGCAAGATCGACATGGAAGCCCACCAGCCGCCCATCCTGATCCGTAAAATTGAAGGGCGGAAAATCCACCGACATCAAAAACCGCACACGCGACACGGTCGATAGGTCGGCTCCGGGCAACCGCTCCTGCGTATCGAACAGCACAGGCAGGCGACCACCATCCGTCAGGCTGTCCGCACGTATGGAATGTGACGCAAAAATAATGCTCGCACAAAAGAAAGAGGCAAAAATACCCGTCAGTTTTGATGGTGCAACTAAGAAGCGCATATATATGATCCGCTACGGGGAATTATTGGGCACCACCGGCACGGTGGCAGGGTATGTGTATGTCGCGTTTTGACGAGTATACACAAGAATCGCAGAATGCGATGCTTGTGCAGGGCGAAATTGTGTTCGACCCGATCGAAGACGATCCATTTTCATTCCTCGACAGCGCTTCGGCAGAGAGTGACGAAGCTGCCTTTCTCAAGACGCTGGGATTGGGGAAGCCCTATATCGAGGCGTTCACGGAACGTGCGCTTCGCAACGGATCGACATTTGAAGCGGAGCTTCTGGCGGACGGAACTGTCACGGAAGACGCGTATTTTGGGGCGTTTGCCCGCTTTCTGCGACTGCCATTCGTGTCCGAGCTGGATGGGGATATCGTGGTCGATACGGCGTCGCTCGATGTCCAGCTGTTGGAAACGCGGATGGTCCGCCTATCTCCGAAGGACGCCAAACCCTATATCGCCATCGTTCCTGATGTGGGCAGTATCGAAAGACTGAAACACGCGCTGGAGGCGACGCCCGGCATTGCGGCAGATCTCGTCGTCACGACGCCTTCGGCGCTTCTTGCTGCCGTCTGGCAGGCGGGCGCGCAACGGCGAACACGACAGACGGTAAACGCGCTTTTCGATGCGACACCGCTTTATTCAGCGCGCATTACCCTGCACGGAAAGCAGGGGTTCCTGCTGGGCGTCGGCGCGACCATCATAATAGGGTCGATGCTTCTTTCGCCCTCGCTGACCTTTTACCTTCTGCATATCATCACCGCTGCGCTCTACATGGCTGCCATCCTGTTTCGCCTCGTACCGCTGCGCTCCAAACCGGACAGGCGAACACTGGCACTGGTGGACCAATCAGCAGACGAGCAGCTACCCGTCTATACCATTCTCATTGCCCTCTACCGCGAAGACGCAATCGTGGAGCAACTCGTCACCGCGCTGAACCGGCTCGACTGGCCGAAATCCAGACTGGATATCAAGCTGGTCTGCGAGGCGGATGATGCTTCGACAATCGCTGCGATCGAGCGCCTCCGCCCCGGCGCGCATTTCGAAATCGTCCACGTACCGCCGTCCCTGCCGCGTACGAAACCGAAGGCTTTGACCTATGCGCTCTACGGCGCGCGTGGAGAGTTCATCGCGGTCTATGATGCCGAGGACAGACCGCATCCCAAACAGTTGCGCGAGGCCTATGCCCGGTTTCGCAACGGCTGTGACAAACTGGCCTGCCTGCAGGCACCGCTCATCATCAGCAATGCCGATGTCTCCTGGATCACCTCATCCTTTTCGCTGGAATATTCCGCGCTGTTCAGGCGCATGTTGCCGATGCTGGCACGCATGCAAATGCCTCTTCCGCTGGGCGGCACATCCAACCACTTTCGCACATCGGTTCTGCGCCATGTCGGTGCGTGGGACCCCTACAATGTCACTGAGGATGCCGATCTCGGCATGCGCCTGTATCGGCTCGGCTATTACTCCGATGTCATCAGCTATCAGACGCTGGAAGATGCGCCCAACGACATATTCGTCTGGCTTGCCCAGCGCAGCCGCTGGTTCAAGGGCTGGCTGCAAAGCTGGCTGGTGATGATGCGATCGCCGGTCAATGTTGCAACGGAAATGGGCTGGAAAGCCTATCTGGTCTTTCACCTGCTGATCGGCGGCATGTTGTTGTCCTCGCTGACGCACCCACTGTTCATCATCTATTTGATGGTCGTCGGTAGGACGTTGTGGGTGGAGGGCCTAGATGCGTTTTCCGCAGCGCAACTTGCACTGGTCGGGATCGACACGCTCAACATCATCGCGAGCTACGCCATTTTTCTGTTGATGGGGACACGCGCCATGATCGACCATGAGCGCGGTATGATCGGGAAACGATGGCTGGCGACGCCACTTTATTGGCTGATGCTGTCTGCTGCGGCGTGGCGCGCGGTCTACGAGCTTCGCTATAAACCATTCGTCTGGAACAAGACGCCGCACAAACCGGTTTCGAAGACTAATTCGGTAAAATTTTAATTAAAATTGATATTGTCCAAAGTAAACGGCGGCAAGGTGAATCCTGCCTAATTCAGTAAGGCGAACGGCATTCCGTGCGCGCGCCCTGCTTGGTTTGATAGGTATTGTCAGTGGCGTGATAGGACGTATAGGTCTGCGCGCACCACTTTACATGCTGGATTTCCTGCGAAGACAGCGACAAACCACTTGAGTTGGCGGTGTCAGAAGGGCCGCCGGTAAAGGCGACTGGTGGGTGATTGTAAGTCCCCTGCGTTTCTGCCTGCCCCTCATATGCAGGAGCGATAACGCTGAATGCATGGGCAGGGATTGTAGTAGTCGCAGAAAAACCGAGACCTATAGCTACGACAGAAATGAGTTTTACCATCTTGGACATTGGTAATTCCTTTTTTTCTATTTGGAAAACCAACGTGACTTGGGCAGCTTTTGTTCCGGAAAAGATGAAATTGTTAAAATTTGGTGTTGACACCACCAAATTCGGCTTTGCAGAGCGACAAATCGAAGGGGTGCCGAAACACTGCGCGCGGGCCAAAAAAAATCCACCGAATCTCTTCGGTGGATTTGTATCAAGCCATCTGGATTGGCTGTGTCAGAAATTTACCTTCCAGCCAGAGCGGAGCCACACACGCGGGTCGCCGCCCTCGGTGGACGCGTTGACCATGAGGGATGCCGTACCACCGCCGACGCCGAACTCTGCGCCGAGGCCGCCACGGACCCACCATTGCTTCAAATCCTGGCCCGGCAGATCGACGGACGACAGGCCCAGGATTTCTGCGCTTGTGGCAGAAGACTGGCTTTCAAACCGGTGCGCGACTTCCGTACGTGCCAGAAGGTTGACGTTTTCAGTCAGCGGATGAACGTAATCAGCACCCAGACGTGCAATCGTCGCATGATCGCTCATATCGTCATAGGCGACAGGAAACGATCCGCCGCTTTCCGTGTAGGCATCGACATTGCTGTTTGCACGCGACAGACCGATGTAGGGTGAGATTGCCGTGTCGGCGATCGTGACGGCATCCAGCCAGTCGAAGCGCAACTTGCCGCCCCATGTCCGGGTGTCCGTATTACCGTTGGAGAAATCAAGCGCTCCGCCATTCTCGTATCCGCGATGGATGTCGATCTTGCCGCCAGCGTAATAGCCGCCGAGCGTGACGTAGAGATTGTTGACGACGTTGGCCGTGACTTCCGGCGAAACGTAGAAGCCCTTGAAGTTGAAATCGCCGCCGCCTTCGAGGTCCTGATTGGTGTAGGTGCCGCCGAGTGCAAGGCGACCCGTAACGCCGTCCGCTATGCCGTAACCCATACCAATTTCGCCAAGCGCAAAGCCGCCATCGGATGCATTGCTCTTGTCATAACCACTGTCCACCGTTCCCCAGGCAGAACGCTGACCGGCATTGAGAAGGTTGCGCATTGGGCTGCCTTCGGCACCGAACATGGCAGTGTTGGCGTAGCTCAGCTGCATGTTGCTGGGGGTGACGGCCGCGCTTTGAACTGTTGGAAGGAACTGTTCAGGAGTTATGATACCGCTGCCGAGTGCACCGACGCGGGCGTAGTAGAATTGATTATCCTGCGTGTAACCAGCAACCACATTGCCATTGTCGGATACGGCCTCTGCAGTCCGCGTGACGTCCTCAGAAAGGTTTACACCTGCAGATCTCAACCAGTCATCAACGCTTTTCATGCCGGTCGCATCCGTCCAACGGAAGCCATGGGTCGTACTGCTGCTATCCTGCGAATCTCCGACGACGACACTGCCATCTGCATTCACGGCCCGGGCTAAGGAGTAACGACCGCCCAAATTTCCAAGATCCTGCATGGTACCAGTAACGCCATCACTGCCGACATGCCAGCGATAAGCAAGCTGGTAATAAGCGTCATCTTGAGGCTGAACGTAGACATAACCAACTATGGTGCTCCCATCCTTGCTCATGGCATTGAATCGCGTACTTTTATAGTTGATGGGTTCGTCTGTCGCCAGCGTCCCGATGTCTGTCATGCCGCCAACCTGCGTCCAGCGAAAGACGCGTGAAGTTTCTTCACCGCTATAAGAGTAACCAGCCACGACATTGCCGTTTTTGCTCACAGCTCGGGCTTCTGAGTAATCATCCCCGTCGAGCGCTCCCAAGTCTGTTATTTGACCGCCCACCTGCCAGCGGAACGCGTGGTTTGTTCCAGACGACGTATTTGAATACCCCACGACTGTTGTACCATCACCGCTGATGGCAGTGGCACTGGAATTTCTGCCAGCACCCAGCGCTCCGACATCGATCATGCCATCTGTGGAGGTTGACCAATAAAATGCATGTGTAGCAGTATTATCTGATATATAGGAATTACCCGTTACAGCGTTCCCATCGTCGCTGACGCCGATGGCGCTCGAATATGTTCCTCCGAGCGTTCCCAGATCTTCAACGCCAGATTCCGTAACGCGTACTGCGCGGCTTTCACTGAACCAATTAAATTCGGCACTAAGGTTGCCGACATAAACAGAACCGTCTGCGTTGATTGCAGTGCTGGTCAGAAACCCTGATGTTTCAGGCGTTGAACCTTCAGAATTCCGCCATACGTATGGCACATAGCCTCCCCACAAGCCTACAGAGCGTACATACTTGTTAAAAAGTAGAGTCGAACCATCTCCGCTCAAACCAACGAAGGATAGGTCGCCATCTGCGGTATCAATCTGCTCGAACTTCAGATTTTCGTTGCTAGATACGGGGCTAGGAGGTGCCGCCTGCGACGCGGCGGGGAATGCGCCCGAAAGGGCCAGCGCCATAGCAATCAGAGACGTACCAGTAGAAAAATTTCGTGTTTTGATTGTATCTTTGTAGTAAAACGTCTTGGCCATGCCGTTTAATCCCCTGCTCGCCCCGTCGCGTCTTGTTTTGAAACAACGCGGATATTGAAATCTGGCGAATGGGTAGCAGCGGGCTTAATTCTCGAACATGCCTGAGCGTCCGTATTAATTGTCTGGACGTCTAACCAACTGATTGATACCATATTCCATAAGTATAAAAATCTGGTGTGGCTTTTATGACATATTTTATACTTTTGAAATAAGTGTCATCTCTCCAAGCTCTTTCCCGCCCTAGATTTGTCATATGGTTAATAATGGCTTCCTTCACGTTCGACAGTTCAGCGTTTCATCAAGACCAACGTTTCGATGCCTATCGCGACCTCTACGCTGGGGGCTCTGACGTTGACATCAACGGCAAAGATTTTCATGCGCGGGTCGAGGCTTGGCGGCTGGGGAAGCTCGTCATGTTTGATCGCAAGCTGAACGACGTCACACATGAACGTTCCATTCGTCGTGCCAATGTCGATGGGTTCGAGCATTTTACGCTACAGCTCAATCTTTCAGGCCAGTTACTGGTTGAAACGCCGGGCTCCACCCTTTCTGTTGGCCCGGGAGAGATCGTTTTGTTCGACATGGCAAAGCCACAGCGTACGAAACTGACGGACTGCCATTATCTCACCTTCGCCGTGGCTCCTGACATGATCGGCGAGATAGACCGTGACATGGGAGATCTGCATGGCACCGTTCTCAAGAGCGCCCATTCCTTCATTCTTGCGGACCTGATGTCTTCTCTGGTGCGACACCCGGTGCAAGACGGCAAAGCAATCTCCGGACGCGTAACCCAGATGTTCCGCCAGGCGCTGGCCCTTGCGCTTGATTCCGACAACCGCTCACGGCCCAGAGACGCCAGCGAAGCAATGGAGCGCGTCAAACTCCTGATCGATGCGCATCTTGCAGAACGCGAACTTTCGCCAGAATGGATCGCAAAAAACGCCAATCTGTCGCGGACGCGTCTGTACGATCTGTTCAAGCCTGCGGGCGGCATTTCAAGATATGTGCAAAAAACCAGAGCGGCGAAGTTACGTCAGCTGCTTGCCATGTCGGAAATGGCAAGGTTCAGCATCGGCACGCTCTGTCATCAGGTTGGCTTCGCCAGCGAAAGTCACGCCATACGAACGTTTTCCGAGTTCTTCGCCATGTCGCCCGGCCAATACCGGCGTCAACTGAGCGCCACATATTCGGATAATGACAGCAAATCCTATGCGGATTTCGACGGCTGGATCAGGGCTCTCAACGCGGCGTGAAGCTGGATCGTCGCGGTGCCCCGAGGTGCTCGATCTCAACGCGTATCCGTATTCCATCTGTTCAGATGCTTGGTTGCCATGTCGTAAACTGCGTAAGCGCAAAAAAGCCCGTGCACGACCAACATGTACCAGAAGAAACTGGCCTCGCCTTCGCTCTGCATCAAGGCAGAGACGATGAGGGGGCCGAGCGTGCCTCCCACCGACGTATAAAACAGCAGCGATGCGGCCAGAAGGACGTAGTCGCCGCCTCTGGCCGCACGATCGTTTCCGTGCGCGGAGCTGAGGGCATATAAAGGAAAACTGAACGCCCCGAAGATGATGATGCCAACGATATTGGAAAGCGCGTCCGTACCCGCAAAAGCAACGAGGAACGCCTCCGTTGCCAAAGCACCGACCATGGTGAAAAGAATGACGGCAACGCGGCTCAGTTTGTCGGAAAAGAACCCCAGCGGATACTGCAATATCAAACCGCCAACCATGCCCGCACTCATGAAGTTGGCGATACCCGCCGGTGTCAAGCCGATGAAATGGGCATAGACCGGCCCGGTCGAGCGGAACGTCGTCACAGTCAGACCCGCGACAATGGCACCCAACACCGCAAGCGGGCTGATGCGCCACGCCCCGGCAGGGTCGAACCGCAAATTGGTCGTTGCCGCCGCGTGAGCCGTTTTCACAAACGCAAACGGCACCAACGAAATAATGAGCGCGACGGATATCATCAGGAACAGCGCTGGACTGTCTATGCCAACCGAGGGAATAGCGTGCTGTGCGGCCGCCACCGAACCCAGGTTGACGAGGCGGTAAATCGACAGCGCCTGCGCTCTATAGGAATTACCGACATTGGCATTGATGCAGCTTTCTATCACCGCCAGCAAACCCGCATAGGCAAAGCCGGAGATGAACCGCAAGCAGATCCAGATGTTCGGATCGATCGTCGATGCCGTCAATCCCGTAACCACCGCCCCCACCGTTGCCAGGATCATGAATGTCTGGCGGTGCGACAGCCGTGAAAAGAGTTTGGAGACAGAAAGACAGCCCAACGCAAAGCCGAGGCTGTAGAGCGCGCTCATAATCCCGATAACAGTAACAGCAAATCCCTCATGCGCGCCGCGCACGGCAACAAGCGTCAACTGCAACCCATGCGCACCTATCACGATGCCTGCGGTGATGAGCAGCGGAAGGAGATACCTGATCTGTTGGAAAGACATGCTTGCCTGATGC
Source organism: Agrobacterium sp. DSM 25558 (assembly GCF_900100825.1). Classification (NCBI taxonomy): domain Bacteria; kingdom Pseudomonadati; phylum Pseudomonadota; class Alphaproteobacteria; order Hyphomicrobiales; family Rhizobiaceae; genus Agrobacterium; species Agrobacterium sp. DSM 25558. Next base: position 25,772 of record NZ_FMUD01000014.1, read on the forward strand.
AGTCGACGCGTCGATCAACCAGCACCGATAAGCGCGCTGAATGCCGTTTTGTCGAGGAGGATGAAACGAAAAGACGTGAATAGGAATTCTTCTGCCGGAGACTTGTATCGAAGACGCCAAATATAAATCTCAGCAATGCTCCATAGGACCTAAATTAACCCAGGCGCAAGCAACCAGCCGATGAACTTCTGCATGAACCTTCGCGGCATCGCTTTGAAGAGGCACTGCTTTATGGGTGATAAAGTCGGACTTATTGATCCGGCTGGAGCGGGTGAAGGGAACCAAACTCCTAAAATAACCAACTGTAAAATATGAATTAATTTTCTATTATTTCAAATATACCGTATTTTTTACCGTGCTAGAGATTGCATTCCGTTGGTCAAACTGGGATTGCCTAACGTAGTTTTTCACCATTTTTTTGCGGCACGTCAGATTATTTTATGCTCATTGTCTAGCACATGATTATTACGCTGGGAGAGCATTTTGAACGTAGACGAAATCATGACCTCAGAAGAACTTGTTGCCGTGGAGACTGCGGTAAACGTCCTTTTAAAAAAGTACAATCTACCGAGAAAAAATCCCATACATAAATCGTTCAAAGAAATCGCGCTGGGTAAGACTTTCAAAGCTCGAGATGCCCTGGAAATAATCTTAAACGATGATCCTACCTATCCAGGATTTAGAGAGGTTCTAGCAAGTGGCTTCGTAGGTTGGGCAACATTTCCCCAATACCAGCCTATCAGTCTTGGCTTGATGACTCATGCTATCCTCGCACACATGGATAGCTGCGAGAGGGCCGTCGGGTTAGGAAATCATGATCTCGACCTGTCAAGAGACATCGTTTCACGATACGTTTTAACCGGAATCGATTTCCTTGCGGATATATATGACCAGCTTGGTGGTTATGACGCATTTACGCGAGCGTACAGTCCAGACAGCATTACCATCGCTGCAAATACTGAAGACAAGTCAATCAAAACGGTCATTCAGGCAATGACTTATCTTCATCATGGTGCAGATCGATTCAGAGATGTTGAGTACGACTTCGCCCCAAGCCTGAATCGAGCCGCCGGTATATTTCATGAACTGAAAAGGTCTTTAGGGCCCCAAGAGTACGGGAAGAAATATGTTGCTCGATCGCTTCTTCATCGTCAGTGGACTGGCAATAAACCAGCGCTCGCACTTCAATATGCGGCCTCTTCAATGAGAGTTAAGCGCAAATCGTTCCTCGTCATTATGCTTGAGGGTAACTTTAGCTACACTGAGCATCATGGTTATATCGATGAGTGGCTAGGTCGCGCACGTTTTGTGTCAGATCATATCTTCGGCAAAATGGAGAGTGACGATCTTGATCGAACGACGATGCGGTTGCTGGGCGACATAAAGCCTCGCCCATTTAAAGCACCGAAAATTACCTCCCTCGAAATCGAAATTATGAATTCTCAGTTCAACAAAAGATTTCGTAGGAACTGATATAACTATCTGTTCTCATTCGTTTTTGGTTGTTTACATCGTGTGGTACTATGTATGTACTGGTGGATTATGGTAAACAACTAAAATTTTTGTCATCTTCCATCTGTGTCCAACGCAAGCCACGGAGAAAGAAATGACGCAACCTCAGAAAAGCGAAACGCGCTTTGACCCAGCGCCCCCTTTGATTAACGATTTTCCATCCAGCGGGTATGTACGTCTACAACAGATACTGCGACCACAAGGTCCTCTTCCAATAAGCAAGTCGGGTTTTTGGGCAGGCGTGAAAAGTGGAAAGTATCCGCCTGCGCGTAAAATATCAGAAAGGGTAACGGTTTGGCGGGCTGAAGACATTCGCGCCCTCATTGCCAAAATCGAAAAGACCGCTCGTTAACACGTTGCATCTTGAGGAGGTTGGCGTAGCGAAGCCACGGTGTTTGACTGTGGCTTCCTCCCCACCTCCCTGACATCTAATCTCAACCCTTTGCCGCCGACTTTGCCAGAGCGCTTGCGCTCTGACCGAAAACGCGCGCCTATGGAGATACTTTAGTGAAGCCTATCGATAAATCAGGAAAAATGAGTGGTGGGGGTAACAAGGATCGAACTTGTTACTCGTTCGATGTCAACTTAATTGATCAGACTCCATCAAGGCAACAATCAGCAGCCCAAGCCCCAAAAACATTCCATCCTTACAGAACCTCAAATAGTAAATTGGGCTCATGGAGTGATGGGCTTGAGGTAAGGATGCGTGGGCCGAACAGGGATCAGCCATCCTATGTAATAAAGACAAGTCCGCGCTTACTCAGAGCAAGAGAGCAGGCGTTTGAATCCTCACTAGTTGGTCGCCTGACTGCTGTAATCGAAGCCCAGAACCTCTGCTCTGTACTCGATCCCCTCCGCCAGAAAATTCGCATGCCGACCGTAGCAGCTGATGCGGCGATCATTGAAAATCTCGTTGTTATTTACGCCATCTCGCAGGTCCTGAAATTGGACCGAGACCAGTGGAATCAGTTTTGCCTCTCTGAACACTGGCTCAAGCATCGAAACAGACCTCGGACTAATTCTAACGATAGTGATCACGCGTTGGTTTTTGTGCTGCGTTACGCGGTTGCGGACAAAAGTGCGTCCTCGCTCACCAAAAGGCTTAACGGTTTGCTTCAACCGTTTTGGGCCAGCGAAGAGAAAGCTGAGCAGGTGTCCGGTCTTATAATAGAGAAGCTCAAGAAGAAGCAGCCATCAAGGTCGTCAAGCTGGAAAATCGCTGACCAGCCAGCAGCAAATGAATTGGAATTGATAACCCATCGGACATCGGTGACGGTTAAGGCCATTGTTCATAAGGATGCCAAGGGCAAGACAGTTTTCGAGGTGAAAGAGATAGTAGCCAGCGAAGTGCTTGAGCCGCCCCTATTGTAATACACATTATACACCCCAAACCCACTCATCACCCCCACCCGGTAAATAAGCGTTGTAACCACGCATACCGGTGCCGTCACCCCATAGGACTTGAACAATGAAACGTGAACCGTTGATATCATTCGAGCAATTCGTTGAGAGGCATGAAGCCTTAGACAAGGCGATTTGGCGCTACCATGTCTCGGCAGCAGGCAAATATAAATTGCCACCGGAAATGCTGTCGAAATTGATGAAGCAAAATGCGACAGAAATGTTGGCCATCAACCCGCATACCAGAATCGCCTATGCGAAAAGCGCGGAGCACTTCATTCGCCAGCGCCTTAGAATGGGTGAGATCGGAGAAGTATTTTTCGTAGACATAGCATGCAAGAAACACATCGCGCCAATTTCTGAAATCCAAGACTTTAACCTTCAGAGTTTGAGCGAATGGATGCGACGTCGCCTGAAAGGAATGAACTTTTTCGGCGCGTTGGATGCCGCGTATTATTATAATGGAACCCCACTTACAGACAAAAAGGAACCTGCCGTCTGCTGGCATGGTCACTTCATGGTGTGGGGCGTAACGAGGGAAGCTCTTCTTAAACGTCAGAAGAAAACCAATGAGCGCTTCGACGCTGGCTGGGCTGGAGGAAAGTGCTTTTATTTTAAAGCGTGGTCCGAAAATGTTGAAGGACGCACGATGTATATGATGAAGGCCCCTCAGAGCGAATATTCGGTATTCCTGTATGAACAGAGCGCCGAGGTATTTGATCCTGAAACCGGCGAAATTAGTCAGGACAAAATCGATAAGGCCAAACAATACAAGCGTGAACTTCGTACGGGTTCTTTCAAGAATGTGGCTGAGCTCTACTCGGATGTAAAAATGAGCGATATCTTGTTGGCGAGTGGCGGCGGAAATTATCTACTCAAAGATATCGTCAAGCGCGCTGAGGAGCTGCTGTCGCTTGACAGGGAAAGCCAGCAGGCAGCAAAGGCAGAGATAATAGGTCTACCCCGCCAACACTGGCCAGCCTCAGCGCGTAGCGCGGTAATTTCGCCAAGCCCAGTCTCCATCAAATAGGGATTATCTGAGGCGCGTCTGATGCTCAAAAAGGTATTTCGGGCATACGAGTTCTCTGAATGTGAGAATCTATGTCTAGCCCTGCGGCTAGCCTTGGGTTGATGCGAATGATCGAGGCGGTGCCCGATCGCCTTGACGGGCCGTCATTTCGCAGCTTGGCTTGATAGAGCGGGGATCTCGATGGACGTCATCGATGGTGATGTCGTTCGTCGCTTTGCCGAACAGCGCTGTCGATGTGCCGGTGGGCGGCAGTGGCTGCGGGTGTCGCCAAAATACTCACGCCGTGCCGGGAGGTTCGTTGTTTTCCTGCAACGGGCAGGTGTCGTATGTCCACCCCCGAAGCTCGCGTCGCCATATCCCCTGCTTGACGGCTATCAGAGCTTGTTGCGCGTCCACCGAGGACTGTCGGAACGAACGATCACCCGTCACCTTGCCGCTTACGACCGTTCATCAACATGGGGAGAAGCCAATCGCGCAGAGGCTCACAAGTTCTTGGTTTTGTCCAATTGTTTCAGGAATTTGTTTCGCTGTGAAATCGTCATCGAGGAGCGGCCAGAACGACGAGGATGACGCTCCGGTTAGAGCATCAGCATCATCTCTAATTTGGCGGGCAGGTAAATCCCCTGTGGATTGCTGTGAGTAATGCCATGAAAGACAAATGAAGATTGCCAAATCGAAGCGTGTATGTTCCGATACTAATGCAACTAAAAACGGAGCATCAGCATGGTCCTTTATAACAATCCTCAGTATTTTCAGCAGACCGAGCACGACAACTTTCACCAAGAACGAACGCCTGGATGGATCTCACCAGATTCAGCTATCTATCGATGCGTTAACTGTGGTGACGAGATAGCTGCGAACAAGGGCAATCCCCTGCCTCCGCAAAACCACCACCAGCACAATCCACCGTCTCCAATTCGGTGGAAACTAGTCGCTGTAGCGGTGCAAAAATGATTTAAGGGAGACGCCGCTTAACCCGGCTTTCCTTTTTCACCGCCTTCTAGGATCCAGAAGCCGCCGATTTCGTACCGACGGCATGGGTGTCGGCGATGGATTTAACGGTTTCACTCCGTCAAAAGACGAAAGTCGTCACAGGCTTCCGGCGTCTCTATCCCGGCACAGCCTCGACAAAACGTTAGATACCGAGGATAAAAAAATGACTGATAATCCAGCAGAGTTCGATTGGCCCGACCAGAAAGAGTTTATGGTTGAGTTTAATAAAGAGCTTCAAGCGGGAAGCGATCGCGCGCTAGTGCTTGTTACTGGCGCTATGATCGATGAGTTGTTGAGGCGGCTATTAGTGGCTGTCCTTCCCTACACGAGAGATGATCTTTTCGAAGGTGGCAACGCAACTTTGGGGTCGTTGTCGGCCAGATCCAACCTCGTCAGAGCGCTCGGCCTTGTCTCCGAAGATGATTACAGACGCCTCAACTTACTGCGCAAAATGCGCAATGAAATGGCTCACAAGCTATCGCTAACCCTGTCTGATGGGGAATTCGTCAACAGGGTACGAGAACTGTGGATCGGAATAGAAGTGAGCGAAATGCCTGATGACAGGATCAACTTCGGCGCTGCAGGCCTCTATCTGATTATGTTGTTATCAGTACGGATCGCAGACGTTAGAAAGCAGCCAGCAGTGCGACCACTATTCTAGCTGATGGAAATTGCGACCGACGATGGTCCAAGAGCGGACGGCGTGACATGGAGCGATTCTCACAGCCCCGGAAAAACTGCCGTTTCATCGCCTTCACTGAGCGATCTCAGAGATATCTTAATATGCTTCTCATTGTACCATGTGATGTAGGCATCCACTTCTCTGACGAACTGTTCGATTGTGATGGCCCTCCAATCTCGTGGATAAACGAGTTCCGTTTTCAATCGACCGAAGAAGCCCTCACACGCGGCTTTATCTTGTGAACAGCCTTGCGCGACATCGAACGTACCAACTGCGCATCGTTTGTGCGGCTCAACAGCAAGCATGGCCCGATATCGTTGCCGTGGATCTCAATGCTCACCGACATGAAGAAGTACGCATGAATGGCTATCGTTATGTCGTGTAGTACGGCGACTTGATGGAACTCCGAGCTGGTCGCGCATCTTATGCGGAGAAAGGTGATTTTCTCACCAAAGGCCGAAGCAGCAACTCGTATCGTAGCCGAGATCGACGCGGTAATCGCTCTCGCGAAGCGCAGTCGTAATCGTGCTTACCGCATTTTGCGCGCATAGCGAAAAGCGGCGAGCCACGACCCACTGCCAGTCCATCTTTTCAAGCGGTGCGAGTGATCTCATGTACGTCTCGAAGATACGCTTCAGCTTGCTCAGCCAAGTCGGTGAAGAACGATCGCGTCAAGTTTGCAGCAGAAGTAACTTGAGGTTCATTTCCTGCCCTCGCGGCCTCAATAGTAATCGCAACAGCCCAAGCTCCGAACATTCTAGGATTTCGATCTCCCGCTCAAAGGTTTGAATAGTCGTATCTCGCAAATGATGCACTATCTCGTCGAGCGTAGTCGCGTCCCACGTTCGGATGTCGGGCGGTGCATCGTCAGGAGAATTCAGGAAGTGGGGTTCGATCATAAACAGGACCATTCCGGCAATTGTGCGCACTCTTTCCGCCAAAACTCGGTGCTTTCTAAGTTGAATGGCAAAGCCAATTCTTTGGTGCCGGTCGGCGTCGTACACTTGTCTGGACAAGAAAATAATGGTCGGCACCGCAACAATAACAGCGGCCCAGCCGCTTGTGGCGGAAAGCCATTCCCGCACGCAGTTTTCATCTGGCGAGCAGACATCGACCTTCCAGAGAGATTGAAAATAGACCGCCACGATGGAACAACAGCTGCGATCAAAGAAACAGGAATAAAAAATCTCATGCTGCCCACTCTGTGAATTTGCCCGCCAGACTTATTTGCGCAATCGTGAGCTGGCAACGCACGAATGTGAACACACCATATAAAATCCTACATAACAGGCGCGGCCATGAGTAACGTTGCACAAGATACTAAGAGAACACACCGCCCGACACTTCGCGTCCGGGATTTGAACGCCACGCTGGAGGCTCTGAAAAAGGCGGAATGAAACCGACTGCATTAGACACATTGCCAGACGGAACGTTTCGGTGGCATTTTACATCAGCGCCGCAGAGCGACGACACCGATCTAGACCGCGAACTGGCAGAGTTTGACAAAAAGCATGGTTACAGTTGCGCTTAAAGGCATCCACGCCTTAAAAGCAATGGACAGTACGTATTACTACGCTTGGCGAGGTGGCCCAAGGCTTACAGGCGAACCCGGATCACCAGCTTTCATGGCGTCATATAACGAGGCCGTTGCAGCCGTACCGAACTAGAAAGCGGGAAATTCCGCTCAATCATTACCCACTAAAAGGCGTATTTTTCGTAAACTTGACAACTCCTAAGTGTAATGATATAACGTAACACGCTGACGCTTTTGTCAGCATTGAGGGGGCCCGTTGCGGCCCCTCTTCTATTTGGAGAGCTACAAATATGAACACGGCAACCACGAACCCCACCTCGCCCATTACCCTGCCTTGCCCAATCATCATTTTGGGTCGTGATGACAAGCGAAAGCCTCATGCATCGTTCTTTCCCGCCACCGATACACGCCCAGCCGAGAAGGCTGCTGAACTGATGGGTATGGCTGCCTTGAAAGTTGAGAGCGATGACGTCAGGTCGTTTTTGACCCGACTCCCGCAGGGCAAGTTGTTCGACAGCGGCAAGGCCTTCGTGCCGTTCGTGAAGCAAGACCTCTATAACGAGATCGCAGCCCACCTTACCGACGAAGAACGCGAGCGGCTTGAGCAACCACGCGCCGCGCCTGAAACGCCCCCTGCTGACGTTACCCATCCTGTGCGCCCAAAAAACATGCCCGACGGTTTTGACAAGATCGTCGTCGGTAGCTTGGTGCTGGCGACAGAAGGCCCGCTTGAAGGCTGGTATGAGGCGAAGGTTTTGGAAGTGAAAGCTGAAGGCAGCCTGCGGCTACAGTGGCGCGATTACCTCGACAACCCGCCATTCACGCGCCGTCTCGATCAGGTCGCCCTCATTCACCCCTCTTACGTCGAGGCCTGATTGGTGATGGCCAGCGTACTCATGAGACCAACCAACGAGGGTGCGGCTCAGAAAACCGCATCAATACGCACTCAGAACGACGCCTTTCGAACCGGTTTCGTGGGTGGGCGGATCATGCTCACCAACGGGGTTAATGGCCTTGCCGAAAACGACCGTCAAGCTGTCGTTGGGGCTGTTCAGGCCTTTGCTGATTTCACACTAGGGAACGACCCGTATGGCGAGCATGACTTCGGCGCTGTCACGGTCAATGACGCCGTGTTCTTCTGGAAGATCGATTATTACGGCCGCGATTTGCAGAACGGCTCTCCCGACCCTGCCGATGATGCAGTGACGTGCCGGGTGCTCACTATTATGCGGGCGGAGGAGTATTAAGCGATGCGTTCAGGAAAGACGCGCTACTGCATTTTTACTCATGGGGTGGACGCCCGCCCTTCAAAGCGCGCAAGGGTATTGCACCCGGGTCTACGGGGGCAAATAACTCAGAGACATGTACGTTCAGGACACGCGATACAGCTTCAAGCGTTGCAACGGTCACGTTCTCCGAGCCGCGTTCGATGCGACCAATATATGAACGGTCAATATCGGCCTCCAGCCCAAGTCGTTCTTGCGAGATCGCACGCTCAACACGCAAGCGTCGTAGATTCCAGCCGATTATCTTTCGAACATCCATTGCCGCAACAAGCCATAAATGTGGCTTGACAAGCGACGGACTGCTAGTCCCATATTAACCTGATAACGAGTATTGACTCACGAACTTCACTTAAGGAGGTGCTATGAAAATCGCAGTTGGAATTATCGGCCTGCTTCTCGGCATTTTGGTGCTGATGCAATCATGTGCCGTGACCGCAGGTAGCGGATTGATGAACGACAGCGCCACCGGGGCGGCGGCATCGATTGGAATGCTTGTCGGCCTCGTGTTCGCCATTGCGGGCGCTTTTTCGTTCGCACTGCCGTTGGTGGGGGCCATCATGTTCTTCGTTGCCGGACTGCTTGCGTTCATGGCGTCGACCCAAGGCAACTTCGGCGACATCACCATCTGGGGCTACATCGCCATGGTGCTGGCGATCATGGGCTTTTTCACGTGGCGCTCTGCAAAGCGTAAGAAAAACCAGCCAACGGTATAAAGCCGGCTCACCCGGCTTGACGGTAATTCATACAGGACATTGGACATCTTATGAGCGCTTACATTGACGCCATGCGCCGTTACGCGACGTTTTCAGGGCGATCCACCCGGACGGAATTTTGGTACTACCACCTTGTATTTCTCGCCCTTGCGTTTGGCGGATTGATTATCGACGTCATTATTGCTGGGCCTCGTGAACCCCAGCCGCTCGTTTCGGCGCTGATCGTGATTGGCCATTACCTTCCCTCGCTCGCGATCATCGTCAGGCGTTTGCATGACCTGGATAAAAGTGGCTGGCTGGTGCTGACCTGCCTCATACCCTTGGTCGGCATTATCGCTTTCATCGTGATCGGAAGCAGCGCGTCAAGGGCTCACGTTCAGGACATTGCGGCGCGCACTGGTGGGGCTGGTCACCCGGCGCGTCAGCCTGACGCTTCCAGTTCGGCTGATCAGATTGGACGCATCGAAAAACTGGCCGCTTTGCGCTCGTCCGGCGCAATTACGGATACCGAGTTCGAAACGATGAAAGCGAGCATCATTCAAAACCCTCAGCCGTCACAGAAACCCGCCTGAAGCGCACGTGTTGCAAACAGCAGAGCGAAAGAAAGCATGATGAGCATGAAAGTCAGCACGATCCTTACAGCGCTGGGTATCAGCGTTGCAGTTTCCGTCGCTACGCAAGCGAGCGCCGAAGAGCAGTCCTACTACAAGGGAAACAGCTTGGAGATTTTCCTGCATACCCCAACGGATGGAAAACAGGCATTTTGTGCCTTTCGCAGTACGGCATGGTCGGGGAAGTCGGTTGCGATTGAGTACACATTGATTGGCACAGATAAAATTGTTCCGCGGCTACGGGTGACGAAGCAAAACTGGAATCTGCCGGTTGGCCAAACGACGAACGTCGCCATCGGTACCGCTTGGGCAGGTGGTATTCAGTTCACTTCCAAGGTCGTCAGCACTGATGAAATGTACGGAGAAATTCCGGGCGCTAACGCAGAAGACGGCGGCGGTTTTATGGTCACCACCATTTTGGGCACGGCAATCTCGACCAACAAGCCAGCTACGCTGGCCGTGACCTTTCAAGGCAACGAACCAGTATGGCACGTGCCGGTGGTGAGCTACGCGGACGCCATTGGGTTGGGTACGGGTTTTGACAACTGTATCACGGCCTTGACCCAACTCGGTCCGTCACTATTCAAGTCGCCTGAGGTTTCGAGCACATCGCCCTTTGCCGAACCACCGAGCCAGAATAGCGCCACGTTTAAACCACCAGCACCAAATCGAAGCGTCATGTTTGGAGAAATCCCGCCTACGCCAGCCGTGAGCCCGGCTGCCTCGGCCTCAATGTGGACCTTTGAAAAACGCGAAGAGGATTGGGGTGACACCTGTTTCGTGGAAACGAAACAAGGTGACATGACGGTTGGCTTCATGGGGGCACCCGGTAAAGACTTTGTCGGTTTTGTTGAGGGCGCACCATTCAAAGATTCCGTTCGTGCCACTTGGAAAATCGATGACGAAGGCGGTTACATCTCCAATGGCCACTTAGATGATTATTTCGGCTGGTACGGCTTTTACGAGCTTTCGAGCGAAATTCTCAATGATGGCAAGAATGGCAAAAAATTAGAGATCGAGGATTTGGATGGCGGTTTGATCACACTCAGCTTGGCAACCGCCGCCGTACCGTTCTCTCAATTTCAACTTTGCTTCAGCAAGCCTGCAATGAAAGCCGAAGTTTCAGACAAGTATCCGGGTGCACCGCAAACGCCGCCCAATCGGAAAAACTGCTTGCTTGTGGTCGATGGAAAGAAAGCCATTGACGGTGCCTGCTACTGGAAACAGGACGACAACGATAAGGGCAGCTTCTACATGGAGGGAAATCGATATTTTGCTTACATCGGAATCGATGGTTCGACCGCGTCAGGAGCGTGGAATGAAACGCCCGGCAGCACTCATGCGCACACAAACCTTGGAGACATGAGACGCGACGGGAAGTGCTGGAAGAGTAAAACTGTTCGCCTTTGCCCCGGCACCGAATGATAAGGGTTAGTGTCGAGCCAGTTGGGTTGGCAGAAATACCAGTACGTTGAACCCCTGCCTCACATGGAAATGCCTATCGGTAAGCAGATTGTCGCCATGCGCGTCCATGAACCACCGTGCTACGTCAGCATCGTAGAACTCAGTAATCGTCGCCCCGACCACCGACCTTGCCGCAGCTAGCATTTCGGCCTTATCCAGCTTTCGCGTATTGATCTGCACAAGCTTGCGTTTGGCTGGCTTGCCTGCATCGGAAACGAACACCGAGAGTCTGCTACCGTGATAATATTTAACCCGGATGCGCAGCCGCTTCGGGCGCATTTTGTCGAACTCATCGTTGATCGACTGGATGCGGGCTTCAATCTCGTCATCTGTGAGATGGGTTTCCGGCATGACGTCGCTGACAGGGATTAGATCGTCGGCGAAGTGCTCATGTGCCACGTCCGCTGCGTGTTGAGCATAGGCCAGATGCGTGACGGGCAGAGCGCAAAGCCATTTGCGGCGCTGCTCGATTGCCATTGATTTAGCCTTCGCTTCACCAAACTTCGGAACGGAGAAATTTTCGCGCTTACTACCGTCATTTGTTGTCAGCGTTGCCTGCCAGACGTCACCCTCGCGGGTCTCTAGTCGACGTACGCCAGAAATGCCACTCTTGTTAGTCTTGCGCAGAAGAACCGCCTGCTCATGATTGGTCGCAGGTGGTATGGCTTCGATGATCGCATCGCGGTAGGCGCGGGCTGCCGAGTAAGTGGCTTCATCGGAACCATAAATACTGTCCTTGAACAGGCGCACAACTTTGTGGCCACGTCGTCTGAGGCTGACCCACCAACCAGCGCCGCGACGCTCATTGGCCTCTTCACGGTTCAGGCCATAGCCCTCGGCATCATGCTTCGTCTGCGGACTGTGAGCCTTCATGCGTCTTTTGGGCAATGTGCTGTCCATATCAACAAGCGCCATGAATGCATCCCATCCAAACTGTTTCGCTTAAAATTAGATTGTAGATTACGGCGGGTTTAGGACTGCGGAACAATTTTATGTCGAACTAGTTGTACAAAAAGTGAAAGCACCTTGCTTTTGCCACAATGATTGATTGCATTCTTACTAGATTTTGACAGCTGATTGATATTTTATCCAATCCGATCACCGGGGTTCCCCATGACCGACCAGCCATCGTCGTCCGAGTTCATTCAGGCCAGCCGTGTTCTCAAGGTCAAGTCGCCACTGGGCGAAGACCAGTTGCTGCCGGAGCGGATGGTGATCAACGAAGGCGTTTCGCAACTGTTCGAGATACAGCTGAATGTCCGCGCCAAGAAGGAATCGGTGAAGCCGGAAGAACTGATCGGCCGTCTGATCGATGTCTCCGTCGAGGTGCAACAGGGCGAAGATGGTGGTGGCGTGCGCCGCCCGTTCAACGGTCTCGTGACCGACCTGCACGAGGGACCGCCGATTACTCGCGGTCTACGCTCCTACGCCATGACCATTCGCCCACAGATGTGGTTGCTGTCGCGCCGTTCAGACTGCCGTATCTGGATGGACAAAACCTCGGTGGAGGTCGTCGAAACGCTGTTTTCCGAACACGGCATCCCAGCACCGGATACGTCAGGCGTGATCAAAACTCCGCCTGCACAAGAGTACAGCGTTCAATATAACGAAGACGATTTATCCTATCTTCTCACACGCTTAGAGGAAGATGGGCTGTTTTACTGGTTCAGCCATGAAGACGGGTCTCACAAGCTGCATGTGGCAGATACCGCCAATGGATGGCTTGGACCGTCGCCCTCAGCACAAGGCGAAGGCAGGGTGAGATTGGCACAGGGTTCCTCAGATCGCAACCACATCAATGACTGGGCCCGACGCTTTTCTTACGTGCCCGGTCAGCGCGCAGGTGCAGACTGGAATTTCGAAACACCCGGCATGGTGCCGAGCAATATGACACCGTCACTGGTGCAGATGCCGGATGCGACCAAACGCGAGCTTTACGAATACCCGGCCCGCATCAAGACCGTGGAAGAGGCAGAGCGGGCCCAGAAACTCCGGGCGCAATCCATCGAAGCCGACCATGATCGCGTCTTCGGCGGATCGACGTCCCGCATTCTGGAAGCAGGCCGTCGCTTCACACCATACGAAGTTGCCCATCCCGAGCACGAATATGAAGAGCATGTGATCATCAAAGCGAGCCACACCATCGTGGACCGCTCCTACGAGACCAACAGCAACGAGCCGGAATACCGCAACGCTTTTGAGGCCATCCCAGCTCGCGTGCCGCTGACGCCGCACCGCAGGACCAAGCGCCCGAAGATCGAAGGTACGCAGGTGGCAATCGTCGCCGGACCGGAAGGCGAAGAAATCCATCCGGATCAATATGGCCGCATCAAGCTGTGGTTCCCATGGGACCGCAAGGCGAAGAAGGATGGGACAGATACCTGCTGGGTGCGGGTCAGTCAGGCATGGGGTGGAGGTACATGGGGTGCGCAGGTCATCCCGCGCATTGGCATGGAGGTGATGGTTGCCTTTGTGGACGGCGATCCAGACCGTCCCTTGGTGACAGGTGTCGTCAACAACCCGAAAAATTCGGTGCCCTACGATCTGCCGGCCAACAAGACCCGCATGGTGTTGCGCTCCAATACGCACAAGGGCGATGGCTTCAACGAAATCACCTTCGAGGACGAAGCAGGCAAGGAAAACCAGTTCTTCCACGCCCAGAAAGACCAGACCACCCGTGTGCTGAACGACCGTACAAAGCGCATAGACCGCCACGAGGTGGCCTCTGTCGGTGGCAACCGCGCTGTAGAGGTCTCGGGCAACCAGAAGCACGAGATCGGTGGATCGGTGAACACCGTCGTTGGTGGCACTGGACCCATGGCGATGATGGCGATGGCGGGCGTCCAAGCACTTTCTGGCCAGACGGCAGGTCTTCTCAGTCAGGCGGCGCAATTCGCTGGCGGTGGTGGACCGGGCATTGCAGCGTTCGCCACGACACTCGCCTCTTCCGCCCTCGGCTTCCTCGGCGCTGGTGGCATGTCGTCTCGCGAGGGTGTGGTCTCAGGCCCCAGCCCTCGGTCTGACGCAGGCACGGCGCTTGCAGGCTCAGGTACTGGTGTTGGATCAGATGCATCAGGCCTCTTCCCACTCCCCGGCATCATGAACACCATCATCGGTGCGTTTCAGTCCACGTCAGTGGGTGTTGCAAAGGCCGAACAGATCGGCGTCAGCAAAGTAACCAACATCGGCCAAACGGAAGTGCGGCAGGTTGGAAAGCAACAGAACCTGACAATTGGTAGCGAGCAATACGTCGAGGTCGGAAAGGGCCAGTACACTCGCGTTGGGGAAAAGATCACCGTCAATGTCGGCAAGCTCTACAATCTCGTGTCGGAGGAAAAATATCACGGTGAAGCGAAGGTCTGGGAGATATTCGCAGATGACGAAATCAGGCTTTCGACGCCGGGTGGCTACATCTCCCTTACGAAAAGCGGCATCAAGCTGTTCGCACTGAAGATCGATATCGAGGGCAACCAAATTAATTTCAAAAAAGGCGGCCCCGGCGAAGGAACGTCGTGTGCGCGAAAAATGGCTGAGTCATCAACCCCTTTTGTAAGAATGTGAACATGGCTCCAAATGTGTCGAATACTGCCGTGAAAGACCCGGTTTTGAACCGCTTCCGAAAAGAAGTGAGCGATATGATCGCTGATGGGAATACATACGCTGTACTTGATGGAGCGCATTTTGACGACCTACAGGACGAACTCCTGAAAGTTAATATTTCGTCGCGCTCCTTGTTTCTGTCAGGAGGCGATAACCAGTGGCGACGCGATGGGCCTTGGTTGGTTGCGCTGAGTGATAGGCGCGTCAATGCGCATATTATGGATCTGACACTGGAAAAGCCATGTGCAGTATTTTGGTCGTGCCCTTCTGGCGAAACCGCGCTCTATAAGCATTTGAGAAGCATAAATCGGATTTTGGTCCCGGACGACCGTATTGAACAAAATTTGGCCACGCCGTTAACTCGTGTGATTTACGAGCGTGTACTTTTTCGCCATTGGGATCCTAACGTGATGGGAGCATTGCTCCCCTCTTTTACAGAGGCTCAATTTTCTCGTGTGCTCGGACCGGCCAAGGCGATTACAATGAACGCCACCAAATACGGTGGAATCAAACGTCTCAGCAATCCTGGTAGTTTTCCCCCCGCGCCCAAAGGTCCACTCAAAATAACGACCACCGAGATTGGCAAAACAAATGATTTGATGGGTGAAGCGACTGTAACTCGAATCTCGAATTATTTACGAAAAGTTGCTCCGTACCAAACAGCTAAAATGGATAATTTTGAGCTCTCAAAAGCAACACAACAATACATCAAAGACGGTAGGGAATATGGGGTGAAAAGTGAAGCAGCACTGGCTCGCTGGAGTTACATGCAGGTCGTAACCTCAGGAAAGTTGACCCAGAATCCCGATGTCTACAAGGTTATGACCGCTAAAGATCCAACCGTTTCGCCCGACCGTCGGGTCCAAATTCTCCTTCAAGCTAGTATTAAATATGCAGAGGAGAAACGTTAATGCCTCCCGCAATAGCAATAGGTTACGGTATTGCAGAAACTTCACCTATTTGGGGGCCAGCCCTAGTCAATGCTGCGACATGGATTGGTGGTGGCATTCTTCTGGCGGTGGGCTTAAGTGGCGATACACCCAATGCTGACTCTGAAGCCACAGCTCAGACGCAAAGTAATACTGCAACTTGCCAGACCGGAAACTGCGATCCCCCGCCTGAATGCTTAGACGCTATAGCAAAAATGAGGAAAAACCTCGAGCTTCTGAAAAAAGAGTTGAGGAAATATGACCCTATCGCTGATGCAAGGGGCGGTTTCCCGATGGCCGGAGGAAAGTTAACCTCTCCGGGCGGCCACTACAAAGAAATACGAGACCTCCAACGAGGACTTAAGAACGCAGGCGAAACGTACCAAAAGAACAAATGCTACGAAAAGGTTTCCAAAACCGATAAAGTAGCACGAGACCACGCCGATGAAATGGCAAACCAAACAATAGAAATTCCTCCCGGACAGAATTTTATACCACTTAGATGAGATGCAAATGACCCTGACCCCGAAAGACCAACACATCTTGCAGAATTGGGAAGAAATGTTCTTGTCGGGTAACCACTCGAACGACGAGTTCTGCCTAAATATTTTTCGCAATGAAATACTAGAGGATGAAACCCCCGTGTTATTCAGCTGCGTCTCGAATATAGCGGCTCTTAAATTTCTGGATTTGAATGGTGTAAACCTGCTTCAGCGATCAGTTAATGGAAGCACCTTATTGATGGAAAAGACACCTGAGTTTGAAGACGATGCATATCGCTGGCTCGTGGAAAAATTCAAAAACCACAAAGCGTTAGACCTTGCCGACGATGAGGGCATAACGCCGCTATCAACGATGATAAAGTTTGGCCAATTGGACAAAGCTCGTATTCTTCTTGAGAACGGTGCTTCGGTTGATTCTTATGCGGAGATTAGTCGCTACGGCGGCTCAAGACTTGATATTCCCACCCAAGCCGTAAACTGTGTCGTATTAGGGAAGTCTGACAATCAGGACACAGCGATATTAGCTTTAAAACTTCTGAGAGACTTCGGTTATACCGCAAATGCCGAGCAGAAGCAGGCTTTGTTAGAGCGAACAAAAACACAAAAGCCGAAAGTGCATGAGTGGATCAGTTTGAATTTATAGTCTCTAAAATCCAGAGACCCATCACTAAGCCCAATGAACCGACCTAAAGACTTTCGGCTTTGACCGATTTATCTAGCAGCCCTTTTGCAAATTTTTTTGGAGAGCAAAGTGGTGATCAGATCCCAAGTTCATGTCAACATAGCAGATGATGCGGATATCGACTTCATTGCCAGAGGTTTTTCGACAATCAAGCCTCTTGCCTCCTCAGCAGAGGGAGCTTCTGCGTTATCTCCAGAGTTGCTTTACTCTATAATAAAGTCGCAATCTAATCCGATATACCAGCTCTGGCAGTTTGCGGTTGCAACGATAGATTTCCGAAGAGTCGGATTTATCCAAACCATGGATTTCGAATTGATCCGCCAGCCGTTAATGTATCAGGCCTCCCTCGGCTTTTACAGCCTAGCGCCCGGCCTACCTAGATTCTCCGGGCATTTGCGGCTCATAAACGCAATATATGTTGATCAAAGCCAGAGAAATAACGGAGTAGGTAAAGCCTTGGTTCAGTCGCAGCAGGCGCGTTTTAGAGAAACAATGGGCTTATTATATTCTGAATACAATAACGATTACATTGGGTTTTACCGTTCGCTGGGGTTTGTAGAAGAAGTACCTGGATTATCCAATACGTTGCAAGAAAAAGACGTGTATTTGCTTGTCAAAAAATTTCAAGCATAGCCTCTAAAACGTTGGGAGTTGAATTCGGTTTGAAACGGCAGTTTAGATTACAATAAGCCAAGGTGTTTCCAGTCTTTAGGCTGAAATATCTCCCTGTAGAAAATTTTACGACTTGTAATTGAAGGTAATCACATGGGACAACCTGTTGCCCTCAAAGGCCATATGCACATCTGCCCAATGGTCGAACCTGGCCCAAAACCACATATTGGTGGACCTATCATATCTACGCAACAAAAGTTCGTCACGGTCGAAGGAGTGCCCATAGCGACCGTGGGAGATAGCCTGCTCTGCACGGGTGTGCCAACAACCTCGGATAAAATTACGACTGGTTCATCAGTCGCCTCCATAGCGGGAAAAAAAATCGCTCGGTTTGGTGATGGCTGCGCGCACGGAGGTAAACTTGTTCAAGGTTTGCCGTGGATTACTTTCGACTAGCGAGGGTGATTTTCACTACCGCGACAGTGTTTTGAGTTGTCAATGCGTGCGTAGCATCAGGGTATACCCTGACGTGATAAGCAATGAGTTACGGCCATCAATGTAACATCCGGGTTGACAGGGGCTATTTGTGACAGGGTAGCGTCAAGCCTAAAGCTTGAGGTTACATATGGCTCGCATCGGGTATGCACGCGTCAGCACTATTGATCAGGATTTGCAGGGTCAGCTTGATCGCCTTCAAAGCGAGGGTTGCGAAATCATCCGCTCAGAAAAAGTGTCCGGCGGCACCCGAAAAGGCCGAACAGAACTTGCGACCGTCATCGAATTTTTACGCGAAGGCGACGAACTTTTGGTAACGCGACTTGATCGCCTCGGGCGAGACACTCGCGATGTGCTAAATATTGTCCACGAGTGCCAACAGCGAGGTGCGTACGTGACGATCATAGATCCTCATGTCTCGACACGCGGGGAAATGGGGCATGTCATCGTGACGGTTTTGGGCATGGTCGCCCAAATGGAGCGTCGCTTCTTAAAGGAGCGCCAACGAGAGGGTATAGAACGAGCGAAATCGGCTGGGCGCTATACTGGAGGTAGAGCCCGAATTGACCACGCTAAAATTCGACAAATGGCGGCAGTTGGCGTGGGCGTAACGGCGATCGCCAAAGATGTCGGTTGCTCGAGAATGCAGGTTTACAGAGTGCTTGCCGCGGAGGATATTTCGACTCTGAACGTACAGAGGTAGAGGTAAGGACGTTGCCTCATTGAAGTAATCGATTTTGGATCAAGATCTGAACGCCATTTCTCCTCGTCGAAGCCGTTTGCATAGGCCTCGTTTTGCTTTCGTTCATAATCGAAGGTGTAGGGTCGTAAAACAAAATCGGGAGTTTGGTTATGGCGATCAGAACAAATTTGTTTCGCATGGCAATTGTTGTTCCTGCAGTGTTGTATCAGCCTTTAGTTGGGTTCGCGCAGGAATTTGGGTTTAGTCGTGAGCCTGACAGGGAGCGATCATCAGGATATGATCGAGGATGTAGTCCAAGACAGGCGCTAAGGGTGGCACGTCGTATCGGCGTGAAGGATGCCGAAATATCATCGATTGACGGCCGTAGGGTCGTAATTGATGGGTATGGCTGGGAGAACGAGTATGTTCAGCTCGTTCTTGGAAACCGGACAGGTTGTCCGCGGATACGGTAGGATTGATATTGCTTAGGGTGAAGCAAAGCGCCCAATTTAGGCGCTTCGCTATGCCCATTAAGCTGTGTCCTGAGCTTGGACAATCACATATGTTGGTTTCGTCTCAAGGCCTTCAATGCCTACGATAGCTGGGCTGTTTGTAAGCACTTCCCTAACCCTAAACCGTCCATTTCCAATTTTATTGGCCAAATCAACTAATTCGTCTAATTCTAATCCCAGAGGATCCATTTCAGTTACAGCATCTGCTGTGTGAAATTGGGTATGCTCCAGAATGCACAAACCTTCAGGGCGAAGGCACGAGAACCAAGCAGAGAATAACTTGTTCGGATCGTAGCTGTGATCCCAGGAGTTGGAATAGATGAAGTCAACTTTTTGAAGCCATTCCGGTTTGACTTCGTGAAAGTCCCACTGGATAGTCAAAGGAAAGTCGGCCGCAGTCGGCGAAATTTCAGTCCCAAGCACGTCACATCCAAGCGTCTCTGCAAATACTTTTTGCTCCAGACCGCGCCGAGTCCCGTGGCAGAGGCCGAACTGCGGCTCGCCTAGAATACTTTTGATGTAAGACGCAATGTACCGAATTGTGTCTTCATTGACCCATTGAAGGTGTGTATTTTCAGTATTGCCCTTGATTTGAACCGCTTTGTAGCGTTCGTAATCGAATCTACCAAGCAAGCCCTTCTTATACCTATGAAGTTTCATGCCGCATGCCTCTCAAAATTAGCGCGAGTTGTCGGTATCAAACAACCATCAACTATCATTGCTTTTACCAAGCGGGTTTTCTTTGCCAATATAATTTTTTTGCAGGACCCAATTTCTAACAGTTACATCACTTTGGTAAAGGTCTTTATGAAACCGTCTGCCCTCAGATTCGTGGTATTCGATCAAATCCCTAACCTCGGCGTCACCAAAATAAGGTGCCGTTGAAGAGTGTGAAAAAGGGTGCCGTTGAAAACTGATCATTTTCCGTGCAGTCCAACTAACAGGTTCCGTGATCGTACGAAAAGCTTGATCTATTAGGCCTCGTTTTTTCAGGTGTTTAGCTCTAATTCTGGTAAAAGATGACGAAATGCCGTTCGCGAAAGCGCGTGTTTTGATGTAATCTAACGTCATCCTAGCTTCAGGCACCAAGTGCTGCACTGAAGCTCCAGGGTGAAAAATTGTCGAATAACCATTGTTTTGCACAAACGCCGCGATATGGGTTTCGCCGTCACCGCGGAACCTTATAAGCGACGGAGGAAAACCATCTGGGTGAAAGCCACCAGCTGCTTCCAAAACTGAACGTCTTACTGCAAAGTTGCAGCCCCACACATAGTATGGATCATGCTCAATAGGCTCGACGGAAGGCAATGAGATAATGCTTAATTCCGGAACACTGTGACGGCCATTTTCATCAGCTGCCCAAAGTTTCAGCAACCATTCCGGTGGTGAACATTCAAAAAGTGGATGATTGTTTCCGCCAGCGAGACCCACACTTTTTACTTGAAAAGTCTCAATGTATGATTCCACGATAGTTGCACTAATAAAAACATCATCGTCTAGAAAAACCAAAAGCTCACCAGACGCCGCTTTCCAACCTGCATGCCTACCTGCCAAGAGGCCAGGAGCATTTTCGAGAATATACCGAACTTTCGGTACTAGCCCCGTATACTTTTCGACAACCTGTTTTGTATCGTCAGTCGATCCGTTGTCTACGACCAAAAATTCAATTCTATCGTCCCCTTTTAAAACTGATAACGTATGTTTCAAGGTCTTTTCTAGAATTTTTGATCTGTTCCTTGTCGGAATGATAAATGAGATCTTCATTAAGTGCTCCGATCACAGCCTGATTGACAGGTACTTCTCTCCAGAAAATCTAATAACTTGCCGACTCAAGGAAAAATTGAAAAATGCCTCGCTACAGCCACTAATAATATGATCGTGTAATTCGACAAATATGAAAGGGATAGCAGATAGCGCAGTGGAGCCACTTTCGAAAAGTTCTTTCTCTCCACCCTCTATATCCAGCTTCAGAAACCCGACTTTCTGGTCAAGGCCGCTAAGAAGTTTGTCAATCGATATGCTTGGGACGCTCTCAATCTCTTTCGCTTGACTATGGTCTTCGGGTTCGGCGACAATCGTGAAACCCCATTGTCCTGTTTTGCGATTTCTGAGCGATACGTGATTTTTCGTCCTCCCCGTCAGAGCAGCGCGCCGGACTTCAATATTTTCAAAAGAGGAAACATTTTTGAGAAGGATATCCAAGTTTTCGGACGCAGGCTCGATGGTGATGATCCTAGAACGTGGTAATTTCCTAGACAGAGCTATCGCAGCGGTACCTATGTACCCCCCTGCGTCTATGGTGATCATGTCATACTTGTCGTCTAAGTAATCTGATAAAAAGTTATATTCATTGTGCAGACACTCTATTGCGACCTGCAAATCGGGTGAACGAGCTCGAAGCGTGAGTTTAACATCATCAACACTCGCGCTGTAATAGCGATTTTTAGGTAGTACAGCTTGTAATATCGCGGCCCGCCACCCCACGTGACTAGCCACATGTTTCATAGTACTGAGCGATCGACGCAGTTTCCGAGGTAAAATCCTGACCATTCAGCCTAATTCCGCTTCGTTGGAGTGGAGTTTGGACTTGCATATTCTCACTTAGAAAGCAATCGCCGAAAGGCGCTTGAAATCTGCAAAGAAACGCAAAAAGGCTGACACGCTTCCATCAGTATAAGAGTATGGGCAGTCCGTTGATGAACGATCAGGCGTTGTTTCTACATCGCTAAGCTCGGCGGGGCAGCCTTGAAGCCAAGCGAGCAAGCAACAATTTTAGACTCTTCTCTGCCAGATTTCTTTCGCTGGAAAAATACTCCAGACGAGCTTGGCCAAGTTGCTTCCACGGGTCTTCGTTGACTTCGCATTTAAGCCGTTCGATGCAGTTCACAAGTGATTGCACGTCATCGGGATCGAAAAGGAGCGCGGCGTCGCCCACGAAGTCAGCAAATTGCTGAGGATAAAGCACCGGTTTCCCAAGCGCCCATGCCTCCATTGGAGGAAGATTGGACGGGCCGAAATAACTTGGCATCACCAGCGCTTTTGCACCCTGATAAAGAAGGCTCATATCTTCAGTTGGAACAAAGCCAAGGAAATGCGTGGTGTGCGAAACCCCAAGCCGCTCCGCAATTCGCTTTACCTCGCCCGCGTAACCCTGATCACCACCAGCCAGCACGACGGTCGGTGCCACGCCATCACGTTCTGCCAGAAGCGCGCATGCTTCCAACAGCCGGATATGATTTTTGTGTGCCCAGAACTGGGCAGGATAAAACAGGTAGCCAGCGGAAAGACGATATCGCTCCAAAATTTGCGCGACTTCATCTGATCCAGACTTGTCGTTTTGCAGGAACGGCGCTGGAGAAAAGGGCATCTCGATGAAACGATTACTCTCGACGCCGTAGCGCCGTGACGCCAATTCGGTGGTGTGGTGACCATCAGTCAATGTAACGACTGCTTTGACGATCGCGCGTGAATAGAGTGCCTCACGCTTCTCAAACTCACGCTTCTCCGTTACCTCGGGAAACTCAGGGTGTTCAAGATGACACAAATCCCAGATGGTGAAGATGTAGGGTGTCGTCTGGAGATCAAGTGCGTATCCACTCGGTGCAGTGAAATAGACGAGATCAATTCCCTGCCGCCTGATCTCAGCTTCGAATTCCGTAACCTCTTCGCTTCGCTTACGGGCGGATTTCAGGGATTGTGCGATCTTCTTGAGAAGCTTGCGCTTCTGCTTGACGAAGAGCTTTACTTCCAGACCGTATGCAGCAAGTGTCGGGATATTACTCTCTATAGTTGTATATATTTCAACCGCAAAGCTGTCCTGTCCGATCTGCAACATCTGCATTGCAGCATTGATCGACTGGTTGAATCCGCCGCCGACAGATATCTTTTTTTCCAGAATAACCGCCAGTTTGAGCTGAGGCTTAGCCGCTGCATTCTCCGTCACAATGGTCAAGGCTCTGTCTTCTCAAGGAGATAGTAAACACCCCATGTGTTTTCCGAAGGCGGATTGCGTGTCAGCCATTCCCCGGTGTCTTTCAGCGTTAGACCTGCGTTTTGGATGTGTGCCTCAATCTCGCCGGGAAAGAAATAGCGCATGGGATGCCGTTCTTCGAAGCTTGAGATGGTACCTGTCTTCTTGTCTTCGATGAAGAAGGTGAAGTTGACAATGACGACATGCGCTCCGTGGCCATGTTGGGGTTCGGCAACTCGGAGAATCTTGAAATTGCTGTTCTCGGCCCGGCGGACCCGCGTTTCTGGGCGGACGTGGTCTACCGCTGGCCCATGCCAGAGATCGAAAAGAGCGACAGATCCCTTCGTCATATGCTTGCTCATTGTCGCAAAAGCCGATGCGACATCGGCATCGCTGATTTGATAGCTCATGACGTGAAATAGTGAAACGACCGCATTGAACGATTGTCCGGCATCGAAAGTACGGAAATCACCCTGCTTAAAACGTGTTTTCCCCGCCAGCATACCGGTTTGGGGAATTCTGGCCTGTGCCTGGCCGAGCATGTGCTCACTCAGCTCCACTCCGAGAGTTTCGAAACCGAGTTCGGCCAGGGCCAGATCATGTTGACCAGTGCCGCATCCGAAATTGATCAAAGTGCGTGCTTCCGGAGCGATTTCACGCAATAACCGATTGATAAACCTGGCTTCTTCTCCGTAGTCTTTTGTCGCGTTGAGCGTATCGTAAATCTCGGCGTAATTCGCGAATACGCTCATAAAACGATATCTCTCACTGCGCCGGAAACCTCATCGATATTCGCATCAGAAAGGCCAAGCCCACTTGGAAGATAGAAGCCGTTTGTGCCAATATACTCCGACACGGGATGACTTTCGCCAAGAAACAGTCCCATTTTTTCAAACACAGGCTGGCGATGCATCGGCCAAAAAAACGGACGCGTTCCAATCTTGCGGCTGGAAAGTGCCGCGACAATATCGGCCCTGCTCTTTTTTGCCGATGGACGGATCACCAGTCCGAAGACCCAGTAAATATTTTCGGCATAGTTGGTGGAGCGGGGAGCCCGTTCAAAGCACTCAAGGTCACCGAGCCGCTGTTCATACGCAGCGCCGATTGATCTCTTGCGAGACACAACGTCATCTAACTGTTCGAGCTGAGCCAACCCAACGGCTGCTTGCAGGTTGGACATGCGATAATTCCACCCCAGTTCATAGTGAACGAACCGCTCGGTTTCGATGAAGCAGAGATTTCGAAGCGAGCGCGAACGCTCAAGCAATTCGGGGTCGTCCGCGAGAACCATACCCCCTTCGCCCGTTGTGACGTGTTTGTTGGGATAGAAGCTGAATATGCTGATGTCCCCGAAGCTACCGCATGGCCGACCCTTATAAGTCTGTCCATGCATTTCGGCGGCGTCTTCAATGATCTTCAGCCCATGTCGTTTGGCAAGCTCGAGGATAGGATCCATATCCACCGGCAGACCATAAATATGGACAACCATGATTGCCTTCGTTTTTGGCGTAATCCGTCGCTCGACAGCCTCTGCTGTCATGTTCCAGGTGATCGGATCACAATCAACGACGACAGGAGTTGCACCAGCACGAACGACAGCCGAAGCGCATGAAATAATGGTAAATGTTGGAATGATGACTTCGTCGCCTTCACCAAGGCGGAGGGCCTTGACCGCAATGTCCAGCGCACATGTGCCGTTAGCAACGGCCACACCGTCCGCGCGTGACACCCTCTCTGCAAATGCTTTCTCAAATCTGCGGACGAACGGTCCTTCTGAGGAAACCCAGCCGCTTTCGATGCATTCGGCAAGATATTCGGCTTCCCGGCCCTTGAACGACGGTGTGTTAACTGGAATCATTGCGGCTTCACTTGTTGGTCTGATCGATGGAAAAATGATCGGGCGAAAGAGGAACGATCTGATCTTCGGAAGCGCCCTCAAATATGGTCTTGTCTTCGGCCCTGGCATAAGGACCCTGCTTGACCTCCAGCATTTCTACGGGCTCCAGCATCTTAAAGGCGTGTCCTCCCGACGTAAGCATGAGCACATCGCCTGCACCGAGCTCCTCCGAGCCAATATATTCTTTTTCAGATGTGTAGAAATCCGCACGCATGCGACCGCTTTTTATGACGAGCACTTCCTGAGTAAAACGAACCGCTCGTTCATTTAAGTTGTGGTAATGAGGGCGGATGTATTCGTCCTGAGGACGGTTCATATATGCTAGCTGCTGGGAATAACTGTCATCCGTAACGAACGTCACACCTGGCGATGTAAACTTGCTCGATATGATGATGGCAATTTCTGCCCCGTTAAAACTTATCCGCTTTATCATTTTTATTCCAAGCTTAGATGGGCCACCGAAACCATATACCTCCACATCAGCGGCGTATCTAGCATCTATCGCCGAGATCCATAAGATTTCGCGCGTCTAAATTTCAAGACTCTGATTAACAAATAATCAAGGTCCGCGTTGTGGTCGCTTGTTGATCATTAGATGTAAAGCTCATACGTTCAGTGAACGTAGGACGGGGTTGGTGGCAAGCACGTTTTGGAAATACTCGGCAGCTCGCAAAGTACCTTCCTGAAAGCTAGACGTGTTCGTTGCCACGCGTATGATTGCATCAGCAAATTCCTCGTCCGTAGTAGCGGGCAAGCCGTTGCCATGGGAGAGAAAAGATAGCATCGACATCCCCTGCGTATAGATGACAGGTTTATAAGCTAGGACAGCATCTTGAATGACGCCTGATCCTTGAAGGCCGTATACGGATTTATCGTAAGGCAAAAGGATGGCGTCGACCGAACGAAACAACTGATCGAATTCAGGAGGCGAAATACGGCTATCTTGCCGTGATACAATGACGTCAGCGTCACTTGTTTCGAATTTTTGCAAGCCTTCATAAATGCCACCCTTATCAAAATTCGATGCCGAACCCTGAATAACAAAATCCAGCAGGGGGATATGCGTCGTTTCCGCTCGTGCCGCGAGAGCTGTGACAATCCCTGCGATCCGCGCGCTTCCCTTTTCAGAACGGGGTTCTCCAAAAAAACCAATTCGAAATCTGCTGCTGCGTTCAACGTTATGATTTTGCGGCAGTTCAGGCTGCACGCTGCAGGGAAAATAAACCCCGGATTCGACAGGCATTTTAAACTCTCTGCGAAAATAAGCAGCTAGCTCTTCAGTCTCAGTAAAGAGGAAAACATTCTTAGGAAAATCTGCGAGGATTGAGTTCAGCCAGCGGGAGCGAATTTTATCGTTTCGATCTCCCAATTCCGAACTAAGAAAGCGGAGATAAACTTTTGGCGCTCTGTTTTCTAATATTGACGTCAACTCGACCGACGACTCGAGCGTATACAGATCTGCTGTAGGCACGATTAAAATATCATGCGGCCCCAGTTTCTGAGCCTGGCATATTTCAGCCAACTTGCCGCCAAAAGCTGACTGAGGCAATTTGAGTATGCGCCTCTTTTTCGCGGCACTGAATGCCGCCCCCAGTCTTTCAAATGCATTGCCAAAGTGCAAACGGGATCTTAACTTGGCAAGCTCAACAGACTTCGAAGAAAGATTTCCCGATGCTACTCCCAAAAAGCCATCATAGTCTTCTCCAGCGACGAAACTCATTTGATAATCAGGCAGACACCTGCGCAACGCGGCGATCTGGGTATGATGGTGCCCGCGATTGGAGACAAGTTTTCGCTCGACGACAAGAAGTTTCTGACACATCGCCTTAAATCATCATTCTTGCTGAATTTCCTTTCTTCACAGATAGATCAAACAAAGCACATATACAACCGATTTAATAAATTTGCGCAATTATGAAGCGCAAAACGTCACTCCCATGTTGGGGATCTTTGAATTTTTTTGAACGACTTTGCTAGCACTACTCTGGCAGAGCTGGTTCTGCGGTGGAATTTGTCCTTGCAGCGGGGGATATCGGATTGTTGATGGGTCTGGTGAGTGCGCTGATGACGGCCCGACGGATAGCAGGCAAGGTGGGCTAAAGCGGCCCCCTTGCGTACTTGTCGCTTCTTTTTTTCCCAGCTTTGCAGTCTGCAATCTCTGATGCTGGAGGAAAGCATAGGCGATCATCGTCATCAGAGCATGCCGATCTAGCCCTTGCCATGATCGGCCTTGGAAGTGGTAGAGGCCGAGCTCCTCTTTCATCTGCTGATGTGCCTGCTCGCAGACCCATCGCGCCTTGATGGCGGCCGCCAGCACTTTAACGTGGCGTTAGTCGGCAAGTTGGACAGGTAGTATTTGCGCTCATCGTTTATCTCGCGCCTCATCTAGCTTATCAGCCCACCACTGCATCATGCGCACTCGCTCATCCCAATAGGTAGCACGATTATAGATACGCCTGACCGCTCGCGTATCGACGTGCGCAAGCTGAGCCTCAATTGCGTCCGCGCTGAACTCACCAGACTCATTCAGAATGCTGCTTGCGGATGATCGAAAGCCATGAGCGGTATGCTGGCTTTCAGTAACCCCCATACGCCGTAGCGCCGAATTCATTGAGTTTTCAGACAAAATTTTCTTGCCGGACATCATCGAGGGGAAAGCATGAGGCTTGTCGCCGAAAAGCCCCTTCATAACCTTGATGATTTCGAGCGCCTGTCGGGAAAGAGGCACATGATGCTCTTTGCGCATTTTTGTCTTCTCAGCCGGGATCGTCCATACCGAGTTATCAAAATCGAGTTCGGTCCATTCCATCGACCGTGTTTCGCCGGGACGGGCAAAACATAACGCTTGGATTTTCAGTGCTGCAACCAACGACGGCCACCCCTCATAGCCATATATCGCACGCATCAGTCCGCCCATCTCAGCCTTCGTCGTCAATGCGGCATGGCTGACCGGCACATGGCGCTGAAGAGCGCCGCGTAACGCCGACGTCGGATCATTCTCTGCCCTCGCTGTCGCGATGGCGTATCGAAACACGCGACCGATGGCAGCGCGAGTAGCCAGCGCACTCTCCACTCGCCCGCTCTTTTCGATAGTGGTCAGCACCGCAAGAACGTCACGCGCCGTGATCTGGGTGACCGGGTAAGGCGCCAGCTTTTCGGCGAGGTCCTTCAACATCCACTTGTTTTTGGTGATTGTAGGCTCTGCACGCTTGTCGCGTTTCAGCTTTTCAATAAACTCATCCGCAATGACGCCAAAGGTGTCTCCAGCAGCTGCCTTGGCTGCAAGTTGATCGCGCTTTTTGGCGAGTGACGGGTCCATTCCCTCAGATAGTTTCTTCTTTGCCTCGTCACGCAACCGGCGAGCATCCGCCAAACCTACTGTCGGGTAGCCACCGATTGTGAGCGTTTTTCGCTTACCGAAGAAGTCGTAATCGAAGCGCCAAGACTTGCCGCCGGCAACCGATATGTAGAGGTAAAGCCCTTTTTCATCAGATAGCTTGCGCGGTTTGCTGTCAGCTTTAGCGTTTTTAACCTGAATGTCTGTCAGTGCCATTTTACGGTATCGGCTTTCCACCACGATGACGAATACCGTAATTTTTACCGACAAAATTGCCGGATGTCACTACATGCCGTTGCACGTTGTTACGCGCGCGCGAGGCGAAAATGCTGAAAAATCAACGATTGTTGGACGTCTTTGTTCTTGTTGGAAAAGTAGCTGGAGCGGGTGAAGGGAATCGAACCCTCGTATTCAGCTTGGGAAGCTGCTGCTCTGCCATTGAGCTACACCCGCGCAGGGTTGAAGGTCTGATAGTTCCGGTAGGCTGTCAAGCTTGGTGGGCGGGATTATTCGCTGCGGAAGTGTTTGGAGAGTTTCAGGCCCTGCGCTTGATAGTTGGAGCCCAGTCCGCTTCCGTAGAGACCTTCGGGCTTGGTCAGCATGTGCTCATAGACCAGGCGGCCGACGATCTGGCCGTGTTCCAAGATGAAGGGGACTTCGTGGCTTCTGACTTCCAGGACGGCGCGGCTGCCTGTGCCGCCAGCGCTGGCGTGGCCGAAGCCGGGGTCGAAGAAGCCGGCATAGTGGACGCGGAATTCGCCGACGAGTGGATCGTAAGGTGTCATTTCGGCCGCGTAAAGCGGGGGAACGTGGACCGCTTCCTGCGAGACGAGGATGTAGAACTCATCCGGGTCGAGAATGAGCTCGGCGCGACCACGGGCGTAGATCGGTTCCCAGAAATCCAGCACATCGTGGGCGGCTTTCTGGTCGACATCGACCACTGCCGTGTGATGCTTGCCACGATAGCCGATCAGGCCCTTCTCGCCGAAACCCTGAAGGTCGATCGATAGCGCGATACCGCCCCCGGAGACGTTGGGCGTTTCGCTGGCGACCAGCGTTTCGGCTTCGTGCAAAGCTAGCAACTCCGCATCGGCAAGCACGGAATGGCCGATACGAAAGCGGATTTGCGACAGGCGCGAACCCTGACGCACGACGATGGGGAAGGTGCGCGGGCTGATTTCGAGATAGAGCGGGCCGTTATAGCCTGCCGGTATCTTGTCGAATTCCTGCGCATTGTCGGTGATGACGCGGGTGAAGATGTCGAGGCGGCCCGTCGAGCTTTTCGGGTTGGCGGAGGCCGACATATCAGCTGGGAGGGCGAGTGCTTCCATCAAGGGTACGATGTAGACACAGCCGGTTTCGAGAACCGCACCTTCGCTGAGATCGATTTCATGCAAGCTGAGGCGCGTGAGTTTTTCGATGACTTTGGTGGACGGGCCGGGCATGAAGCTGGCGCGCACGCGGTAAGCCTTGACACCCAGACGCAGATCGAGGCTGGCGGGCTGGACCTGGTCGGCATCTAGCGCACGCTCGCTCTTCAGCTGTCCAGAGCGAAACAGTTCCCGGATAGCGCCATCCGCCAATATGCCTGTCGTTCTCGTCATCTTTTCATCATCCCTTTTCACGGCGACAAAACCAAAAGCAGGGCATTGACGCAAGTCGTTAACGGAGTTAAGGCACTCTTATCCCGTGGTGATTTGGCCGGTCGGCTTGCAGCCACGTTAAATAAGTGGCTAAAAAGACCGGGTGCGCTTGTAACCGGTCTGCTTTTGCGACCGGTTTTTTTGTTTGTAAGGTGATGACATGAGCAAGAAATGGCGCCCGGCAACACAGCTGGTACACGGCGGCACACTGCGTTCCGCTTATGGCGAGACGTCTGAGGCGATCTATCTCACACAGGGCTTCGTCTATGACACGTCTGAGGCCGCCGAGGCGCGCTTCAAGGGTGAGACGGAAGGCTTTATCTACGCCCGTTATGCAAGCCCGACCAACGACATGTTTGAAAAGCGCATGTGTCTGCTGGAAGGTGCAGAAGACGCCCGCGCCACGGCCTCCGGCATGGCTGCTGTCAGCGCCGCTATTCTTTGCCAGTTGAAGGCAGGCGACCACATCGTTGCCGCCCGCGCCCTGTTCGGCTCCTGCCGCTGGGTTGTCGAGACGCTGGCCCCGAAATACGGCATCGAATGCACGCTGGTCGATGGTCGTGATCTGGCCAACTGGGAAAAAGCCATTCAGCCCAACACCAAGCTGTTCTTCCTTGAAAGCCCGACCAACCCGACGCTGGAAGTGGTCGATATTGCTGGCGTTGCGAAGCTTGCCAACCAGATCGGTGCCAAGGTCGTCGTGGATAACGTGTTTGCCACGCCGCTTTTCCAGAAACCGCTGGAGCTGGGCGCGCATATCGTCGTCTACTCCGCAACCAAGCATATCGATGGCCAGGGACGCTGCCTGGGCGGCGTCGTTCTCTCGGACAAAAAGTGGATCGAGGAAGAACTTCAGGACTATTTCCGCCACACAGGCCCGGCCATGTCGCCGTTCAACGCATGGACCTTGCTGAAAGGCATCGAGACGTTGCCGCTGCGCGTGCGCCAGCAGACGGCCAATGCCGCCAAGATCGCCGATTTCCTGGCGGACCAGAGCAAGATTGCCAAGGTGATCTATCCAGGCCGCGCCGACCATCCGCAGGCCGATATCATCGCCAAGCAGATGACCGGCGGCTCCACGCTGGTGTGCTTTGAACTGAAGGGCGGCAAGGAAGCGGCATTCAAGCTGCAAAACGCGCTGGAGATCGTCAAGATTTCCAACAATCTCGGTGACGCGAAGAGCCTGATCACGCATCCGGGCACGACGACGCACAAGAACCTGACAGATGAGGCGCGCGCGGAGCTGGGCATTTCCGGCGGTACGCTTCGGCTGTCCTGCGGCATCGAAGATACCGACGACCTGCTGGAAGATTTTGCTGCGGCACTGGCAAAGGTCTCAGCCTGATGAACGTAATGTGGCCCGGTCAATCGCGGGCCACATTCAACGTCCCCGCCGCAATGTTAATTCCGGGTTCATGAAACCAGAGTTACCGTCCCCTTTGCGAAATGCGCAAAGTTCTGTGAACGGCCTCTAATATGCCCGCATTTTATTGACGATATACCGCGCCTTTGGTGTAGAGTGCCAAGAGAAGCAATTACTTAGGGTCCCGTGAATGTACCGTGCACTGACAAGAGATATCGAGGTCACAGTCGACCCCTATTATCTTGACGAGCAGTCCGACCCGGACGATAGCCGGTACGTCTGGGGCTATACGGTTGTGATCTCCAACAATTCCGATCTGGCCGTAACGCTGGTCAATCGCTACTGGCATATCACCGATGAAAACGGCCAGGTGGACGAAGTCTCCGGCCCCGGCGTGATTGGCGAACAGCCGCATCTCAAGCCCGGTGACACCTACGAATATTCCTCCGGCTGCCCGCTGGACACGCCCTCGGGCCTGATGTTCGGCCATTATGAGATGCAGGCTGAGACAGGCGAAGTCTTCACCGTGGCGATCCCGGCGTTTTCGCTCGATAGTCCGGGGCTGATGCGGGTTTTGAACTAAAAAAAGGCGGGATCTTACCCCGCCCTCGAGATCACCCTTCGACTGGTAGTTCTTCCACCTGATAGTGATAGGTCGTCGAGCAGAATTCGCAAGTCACGGAAATGACGCCGTCCTCCTGGCTGTCGCGGATTTCATCGGCGGAAAAGCCCGATAATACGCCTTTGATCTTATCACGTGAGCAATTGCAGCGGTCCAAGATCAACTGCGGTTCGTAGACCCGCACGCCCTGTTCGTGGAACAGACGGTAGAGCAGCTTTTCGGACGGCACCTGCGGATCGGTCAGTTCATCCGTATCGACGGTATCGACCAAGGCCACGGCTTCGTTCCATGCGTCGTCATCCGCATAGTCGACATTACCCCCGTCACCATCACCGCCGTGCAAGTCCCGTTGGCGAAGGCGCTCCGGTGCCTGTGGCAGAAACTGCGCAATAAGCCCACCGGCACGCCAGCCGTGGCGTGGCTTGCCTTCCTCATCCCGATCAAACAGTTCGGCAACGCCAAGCCTTACCCGCGTTGGTAGTTGCTCCGACTGGCGGAAATAGACGCCTGCGATCTCTTCCAGCGTAGAGCCGTCCAGCGGGACGATGCCCTGATAGGGCTGCATTCCGACGCCCTGATCGATGGTGAAGGCGAGGATACCAGCACCGAGAAGCTGCTCTGGCGAGGTATTGCCGGCAGTTGTTGCTTCCGCAAGACGCTCTTCATCGAACCGGGCATAGGCACGCATGTTTTCAGGGGCGGTGAAATCCGCGACCAGCAGATCCACAGGGCCATCGCTCTTGGTCTGAAGCGTCAACTTACCGGAGAATTTCAGCGACGTGCCGATCAACGCTGTCAGGACCACAGCTTCCGCCAGAAGACGGGCGACGACCGGCGGATATTCATGCCGTTCCAGAATGGAGTTCAAAAGCGGTCCGACCTGCACGGCGCGGCCGCGCACATCCAGCCCTTCCACCTGAAAGGGAATGACCTTGTCGTCGCCTGCAAATTCTAGAGTGTCCAGATCTACCGTCACATCTGCCATGTCATAAACTCCTTGATGCCCGTCTGGCGCGCAGCCGCACCAGACAATCGACACCGCAAGCAGCATCGATCAACGGGCCTGATATTCGTTCTCGCATAGATAAACCGGCGGAGCGGAAAACGGAACCACGTCCGGGCGGGTATTGCGGCGAACAATTGATGAAAAGCCGCCGTCACGAAATCTGGCAGCATCGACTTGGGCTACAGATGGGAAGCCATGCCGGAAATTCAAGCATCCCGGCACGGCGCATCGCCTCGATAGCGTTTGTCAAATCAGATAACGCCCATGCACCAGGCGATGATGGCTTTTTGCG
Organism: Agrobacterium sp. DSM 25558; assembly: GCF_900100825.1. Lineage (NCBI taxonomy): Bacteria > Pseudomonadati > Pseudomonadota > Alphaproteobacteria > Hyphomicrobiales > Rhizobiaceae > Agrobacterium > Agrobacterium sp. DSM 25558. The sequence goes on from NZ_FMUD01000014.1 coordinate 59,143, forward strand.
CATGCAAACGGTTTTCCGCTTCGTCAAAGACAACGGATTGCGGGCCATCGATGACCTCATCCGTCACCTCTTCTCCGCGATGCGCCGGCAGGCAGTGCATGAACAGCGCGTCCTTGTTCGCCTTGCCCATCAAGCCGGCATTGACCTGGTAGGGCTGAAAGACGTTGTGGCCACGTGCCTTGTGCTCCTGGTTCATGGATACCCAAGTATCCGTTACGACACAATCGGCACCTTCGACGGCACGTTCCGCATCGTGATACAGCATGACCTCGCCGCCATTGTTGCGCGCCCAGTTCATGAACCGATCATGCGGCTCAGACCCCATCGGCACCGCCATGTTCATGCGGTAACCGAAGCGCGCCGAGCCCTCGACCAGCGAATGCAGCACGTTGTTACCATCACCCGTCCAGGCAATGGTCTTGCCCTTGATCGGGCCGCGATGCTCTTCGAAGGTCAGGATATCAGCCATGATCTGGCAGGGATGCGTATCATCCGTCAGACCATTGATCACAGGCACAGTCGCGTGTTCGGCAAGCTCCAGCAGGCGAGAATGGTCGGTGGTGCGGATCATGATCGCGTCCACGTAACGCGACAGAACCTTTGCTGTATCGCCGATGGTTTCGGCGCGGCCGAGCTGCATTTCCGTACCGGACAGGAACAGCGTCTCGCCGCCCAGCTGGCGCATGCCGACATCGAAGGAGACACGGGTACGCGTGGAGGGCTTTTCGAAAATCATGGCCAGCATCTTGCCGGCCAGAGGCTTTTCCGCCGTTCCGTTCTTGGTCGCGATTTTGCGCGTGCGGGCGTCATCCATAATAACCCGCAGGTCTTCCGAACCGACGGCCGAAAGGTCTAGAAAATGCTTTGCTGATGCCATTTCAATAAAGTCCCATCAATGCAGGCCGCGCCACGCGCTTGCCTGAACAGTGCGCGTTTAAGCGCTTTTTGCCATTTTCGTGGTGAGTGCATCCGCAGCGCGTTCAAGTCGTGCCAAGCCTTCGCGCGCCTCTTCCACCGTCACGACCAGAGGCGGCAGCAAACGGATGACGTTATCGCCTGCGGGGACACCCAGAAGATGCTCGGCGCGGATGGCATGCAGCAGATCAGACGACGGAACCTTCGCCTTGACGCCGATCAGCAGCCCCTCGCCGCGAATTTCCTCGATCACATCGGGATAGCGATCCTTCAGCGAGGCAAGTCCCTGGCGGAACACCAGCGTGACATCGCGCACCTGCTGGAGAAAGCCATCAGCCAGAACGATATCCAGCACGGCGTTACCGCAGGCCATGGCCAGCGGATTGCCGCCATAGGTCGTGCCGTGAACGCCAGCCGTCATGCCGGATGCCGCCTCTGCCGTAGCAAGGCAGGCACCGAACGGGAAGCCACCGCCGATGCCCTTGGCAATAGCCATGATATCCGGCGTGACGCCCGACCACTCATAGGCAAAGAACTTGCCTGTGCGGCCGACACCCGTCTGCACTTCGTCAAAGATCAGCAACAGGCCGTGCTCTTCGCACAGTGCGCGCAATTCCCGCAGAAACTCCGGCGCAACGGGACGAACGCCGCCCTCACCCTGAATAGGCTCGATCAGCAACGCCGCGGTTTCCGGAACGATCGCTGCTTTCAGCGCTTCCAGATCGTTGAACGGCACCTGATCGAAGCCTTCGACCTTCGGGCCGAAACCTTCGATGTATTTCGGCTGACCGCCGGCGGCGATGGTCGCCAATGTGCGCCCGTGGAACGCACCTTCGAAGGTGATGATGCGGAACTTCTCGGGATTACCGTGGGTATAATGGTAACGACGCGCGGTCTTGATTGCGCATTCCAGCGCCTCTGCACCCGAATTGGTGAAGAAGACCTTGTCCGCAAAAGTTGCATCCGTCAGCCGCTTGGCCAATGTTTCCTGGCCCGGAACCTCATAAAGATTGGACAGGTGCCAGACCTTCTCGGCCTGCCCCTTCAGCGCATCCACCATATGCGGATGGCTGTGACCGACCGACGTGACCGCGACGCCCGCGCCGAAATCCAGATATCGCTCGCCGCTCTCGGTCACGAGCCACACGCCCTCGCCGCGCTCGAAGCGCAAAGGGGCTCTGGAAAACGTATCGAACAATGGCGTGGTGTCGGCCATGGCTGCAGCACTCCCTGCGCAAAAGCGCTATCAATAGGGCTTATCGGTCATCCCGTGCCTGAAAATCAAAAATGCCGCCTCGCGGCGGCTTGGGGTATTCTTGTACGTCGCGCGCACTATTGTCACTTCCCCTGCCGATGTCAACAAATGTCCGCCTATTGCGGCCTTCTCAAGCCATGGTAGAGCCGAATTTGGCACCCACAAGGTGTTGCTTTTCTGACTCACGGATGAAGCAAGTTGGGGAAAACCGGAAAATCGATTCCAGATGATTCTCCCGACTCTTGTCACGGAGTCTGCCGACGATTAGGTTAACTCTCAATTACTAGAACGCAAGCGGCGGAACTAGTCACCTAAAATCTGGCGGATGCTCTGCGCGTGGTTTGCTCCATGGCATAGAGCAGGATTCTGCCTGCGCGACGAGCGGAGAAGCGGTATGAACTGGACTGATGAACGAGTCGAAAGACTGAAGCGCCTGTGGTCCGAAGGACTGAGCGCCAGCCAAATCGCAGCGCAACTCGGCGGTGTCAGCCGCAACGCCGTCATCGGTAAAGTGCACCGCTTGAACCTGCCGGGCCGGGCGAAAGCCGGCGGCACGGTTGCAACGACACGTCCCGCCGCCAAGCGTCCCGCAGCCGCTGCCGCCGCACCGCGCGCAACGAACTTCCAGGCGCGCCCCGCTGCGGCCCGTCCGACCATCCGCACCGCAGGCGCAACGGCACTGAAGGACGAGATGGGCGTCAATACGGCCCAGGTTCTGGAATATGTTCCCGTCAGCAACGCATCGCTGCCGACATCTCTTCGCCTGACGCTGACCGAATTGACCGAACGCACCTGCAAATGGCCGGTCGGCGACCCGCTGAAGGACGACTTCCACTTCTGCGGCTGCGAATCCCACGAGTCCTCGCCTTACTGCAAATTCCACGCGAAGATGGCCTACCAGCCTGTCAGCGAACGCCGTAGAGCCTAAAGATTACAACATTTTAAGAGGAGAGCGGGTCATTGGCCCGCTTTTTTAATGCCTGGAATTTGCCGTGTGCTTTTGATGGCGCAGGCAAGCTTTGCTCAGCGCATCAATGACCCCGCTATCTCTGTGATAAGCCAAGATATCACGCCACTCGTGCACGTCTTGCGCCGTGATAAGCTCCGGCAGGCGGCTTCGCACCTCGTCGTCTTCAGCCAAATGCTCGATAAAGCCGACGGTGACGGCAGTGTTGATCTCGTTATGCGGTGCTGCGAGACAATAGCGTGCGTAATCCAGGATAAGTCGGGGTTTTCTGTGTCTCCGCTTTTCACAGAGTCTTCAAACAACACGCGCAGCTCTATCCACGCCGCCATCGGCGACCAAGCCTGCTCAATATGTTTACGGATATCGGGTGCGGCCTCGATAGCCTTCCGACGCCATGTATTCATGTCATCCATCCAGCACTGTGTCTCACAGTCACATAGCTATTATATTTTGTGAGAGAATGTCACGGCAGATGGAGAGGCATTTCGTTGGAAACGTCCTCGACGATTTCTGCAAGGTGCAAGGCCTGCCTGCGGCATAAGCCGCAGGGCGCAACGTGCTTCAGCAGCACGGCGATGAGATGATCCAACCCGCCGGATCGCAGCCCTTCGCATGAACGGCTGCTGGATCCCGGGTGAATGCTTCAGCCCTGGCGGGCCTTGCGGTTGGCGTAACGACGGTCGCGTTCTGCCTTGCGGGCCGCTTCGTCTTCAACGACGCGGGCGATACGATTTTTTTCAGCCGCCTTGCGGGCGTCTTCTTCAGCGTTTGCTGCAGCTGCAAGCTCGGCTTCGCGTTCTGCGGCCTCTGCCTCAAGGCGACGTTTTTCCTCGCGCTTCTGCGCGTCTCGTTCAGCCTGACGCGCTCTGCGTGCTTCGGCAACAGCAATCTGCTCCGCCTGCTTTGCTTCGAGCGTCGGTGCGGCAGCTTCCTTGGCTTCGCGATAGGCCTTCAACAGAGCGGCCTTGGCTTCCGCGGCAGCGCCGCGACGTTCGGAAACTTCGTTGTTCTTGATATTTCTAGTGTTTCTCAAATCTCTATTCCAGTTGATGCGTCACGCCGACCGGGGGTCAGGATTTTTTGGCGCGTTTCGTTGGGATGATTGCGGGCTTCATGCTGTCGTCCAGTTCTTTCGCAAGCCGCGCTTCGCGCAACCGGATGGTCTTTTCGTCGCGAGCCTGGGCAATGGAGTTGAGTTCATCAACGGCACGGCCGCGCGCAAAAAACTGCGATTGCGTGGCACCGAAGGCGATTTCAGCCTGCTTGCGAGATTTGCTGTGAGCGTCAGACATGGATTTCCCTTCTTACCGCATCGCACTGAAAATCGGAATCGATTTTTTAAAAAGAACGATACGCAGATTTAGTCCCTGAAGCGTATTCGTGCATCTCGACGATGCAATACCTTCAAGCGCTTGGCCGCCGAGCGGCACAAAAAAAGGCCAGGCAACCTGCCTGACCTCGATTGGTCTCATGCTTTCAACAGTGCCAGTACATCCGTGGTCAATGGAAAGCAGATTCCGTATTATACAGCCTGCAGGTTGCAAGCAGACATTTTGCCCGACTTGTTGTCGCGCTCAAGGTCGTAGCTCAACTTCTGGCCTTCAACGATTTCGCGCATACCTGCACGCTCTACAGCGGAGATGTGTACGAATGCGTCTGTGCCGCCGTTGTCAGGCTGAATGAAGCCGAAGCCCTTGGTGGAGTTAAACCATTTTACTGTGCCTGTGGTCATAATGAACCCTTTCAAAGCATATGTTATAGATCGCAGGACAGAAGCCCTACGTGCGAGTACAGCGATTTTTTTGAAAGGAAGGGTTAGTTCAAAGCGCGGTGCTAATCGCGCGGTAACCAAAGCTCAGCAAGCAAAAGATCGATGAGCCATTGATAGACGGTTATCGCCCTATAGTCAAACCTATAATTCCGAAATTTTCAATTTAGGGTTTGACGGGCTTTTCATATCGATCCCAAAAGCCCGACCCGAAAGGGCTTTGTGGTACTTTCACGGGACAAGATAACGCAAGACACCGCCCCTTTCGGAGCGGTGTTATATTTAGATTAGCATGACGTATCTCGGTTTTCTGGTGGGAGCAAACCAATGCTCCCTGCCCCATATCAGGCTTCCATGGAATAACCCGCGCCGCGTACGGTACGGATGACATCCTGCATGTTGGAGAAGTTGAGCGCCTTGCGCAGGCGGCCGACATGGACGTCTACAGTGCGTTCATCCACATAGATATCGTGACCCCATACGCCATCAAGCAGTTGGGAGCGCGAGAAAACTCGACCGGGAGACACCATCAGGAATTCCAGCAGACGGAATTCGGTTGGTCCGAGCCGCACTTCACGGGTCTTGCGGTGAACGCGGTGGGTTTCGCGATCCAGCTCGATGTCACCGCATTTCAGAACCGAAGACAGAACCTCCGGGCGGGCGCGGCGCAACATGGCCTTGACGCGCGCCATCAGTTCCGGCGTGGAGAAGGGCTTGACCACGTAGTCGTCGGCACCGGTGGCCAGACCGCGCACCCGCTCGCTTTCCTCACCGCGTGCCGTCAACATGATGATCGGAAGCCGTTCGGTTTCAGGACGCATTCTCAGACGGCGGCAAAGCTCGATGCCGGAAACGCCCGGCAGCATCCAATCCAGGATCAAAAGATCCGGTGTGCGTTCCTGCAAGCGGATTTCCGCCTCGTCACCACGCGGTATAGTATCCACGTCGTAACCTTCGGATTCCAGATTGTATCGAAGAAGAACGCTCAACGCCTCTTCATCTTCGACAACTGCGATTTTCGGCACCATGGCTAGGGACTCCGCCAGTCTTATAAGGAATTCACTCGGTGACTGCGCCGAGCGTGTTGGAACTATCGTCCTTTGGACGTTCGCCTTCCGGCTGGCTGCCGGTGGCCATGTAGTAGATGGTTTCGGCGATGTTGGTGGCGTGGTCACCGATGCGCTCGATGTTCTTGGCGCAGAAGAGAAGATGCGTGCAGGTGGTGATGTTGCGCGGGTCTTCCATCATATAGGTCAACAGTTCGCGAAACAGCGATGTGTACATCGCGTCGATTTCTTCGTCGCGTTCACGGATGGCCTGGGCCTTTTCTACGGAGCGGGTCGAGTAAACGTCGAGGACTTCCTTGAGCTGGACCAGAGCCAGCTCCGAGAGATGCTCGATGCCACGCGCCAGCTTGCGCGGAACGCCGGTGCCGGAAACGGCCAGAACACGCTTGGCGGTGTTCTTGCCAAGATCGCCCACGCGTTCGAGATCGGCTGCGATGCGCAGCGTCCCGATGACTTCACGCAAGTCTGCGGCCATTGGCTGGCGCTTTGCGATGGTGACAATCGCCTTGTCGCCGATTTCGCGTTCGGCATGGTCCAGAATGGTGTCGTCCGAGATCACCTTCTGCGCCAGGGCGGAGTCCGAATTGACGAGCGCACGCACGGCGTCGGCGCACATCTGTTCGGCAAGGCCACCCATTTCGGCGATCCGGCGGGTGAGGAACTTCAGCTCGTCATCATAGGCGGACATGATGTGGGAATGTGTCGGCATGGTCGAATTCTCCAGTTTCGTGACGCCGCCCCGCAAGCCTGACCAGGCTCAAGCGGGTTGGCGTGGATGTCTCATCACACAACAGACAATGGGATCAGCCGAAGCGACCCATGATGTAGTCCTGCGTGCGCTGATCATCCGGGTTGGTGAACATCTTGTCGGTATCGTTCTCTTCGACCAGATGGCCGAGGTGGAACATGGCGGTACGCTGAGACACGCGGGCCGCCTGCTGCATGGAGTGGGTGACGATGACGATGGTATAGTTTGCGCGCAGTTCGTGGATCAGCTCCTCGACCTTGGCAGTCGCAATCGGGTCCAGCGCCGAGCAAGGCTCATCCATGAGGATGACTTCAGGCGAAACGGCAATGGCGCGGGCGATGCAAAGACGCTGCTGCTGACCGCCGGACAGACCGGTACCGGATTCGTGCAGCCGATCCTTCGCTTCGTTCCAAAGGCCGGCCTTCTGCAGGCTGGCTTCTACGATCTGGTCCATATCCGCCTTGTTGCGGGCGAGACCGTGGATGCGCGGACCATAGGCGATGTTTTCATAGATCGTCTTCGGGAACGGGTTCGGCTTCTGGAACACCATGCCGACGCGGGCCCGCAGTTCCACCACATCGATGATCGGATCGTAAATATCTTCTTCATCGAGCGTGATCTTGCCAGCGACCCGGCAGCCATCGATCGTGTCGTTCATGCGGTTCAAGGTGCGCAGGAACGTCGACTTGCCGCAACCGGACGGACCGATCAGAGCTGTAACGGTGTTTTCGCGAACGTTGAGGTTCACATCGTAAAGGGCACGTTTCTCACTGTAATAGACGGAAACGTCCTTGCCGATCATCTTATACGAAACTTCATTCATTTTCTTGTCCAGCGCCTTTTCAACTGCTGCTTCCGACAACATGTTCATAGCCTTAGCTCCCTCTACCAGCGCCGTTCAAAGCGGCGACGCAACAGAATTGCGCCAACATTCATGACGATGAGGAACATGAGCAGGATGATGATAGCGCCAGATGTTCTTTCGACAAAGGCACGTTCTGCTTCGTTCGCCCACATGTAAATCTGCACCGGCAGGGCCGTAGACGGGTCCATGGGTGTTGTCGGATAATTCGCGACGAAGGCGACCATGCCGATGAGCAGCAGGGGAGCGGTTTCGCCAAGGGCATGCGCCAGGCCGATGATGGTACCGGTGAGAATACCGGGCATGGCAAGCGGCAGGACATGGTGGAAAATCGTCTGCATTTTCGATGCGCCAAGGCCAAGAGCCGCAGCACGGATGGATGGTGGCACGGCTTTCAACGCCGCGCGGGTGGCGATGATGATGGTCGGCAGCGTCATCAATGTCAGCACCAGACCGCCGACCAGCGAGGCCGAGCGCGGGAAACCCAGGAAGTTGATGAAGACAGACAGACCGAGCAGACCATAAACGATCGAAGGAACGGCAGCGAGGTTGTTGATATTGACCTCGATGAGATCCGTCAGACGGTTCTTCGGCGCGAACTCTTCCAGATAGATGGATGCGGCGACACCGATGGGCAGCGACAGCACCAGCACGATCATCATCATATAGAAGGAGCCGATCAGTGCGACGCCCACACCCGATGCTTCCGGACGGCTGGATGCGCCGTTGAAGAAAATGCCGGTGTTGAACTGCTTCGCAAGCTGCCCAGCATCGGTCAGTTGCTTGACCCAGCCGAGTTGCTGATCCGAAATGCGGCGGTTGGCTTCGTTGACGGAGAGATCGATCTGGCCCTTGACGGCGCTATCGAGATCGCCCGACGCCAGAAGGGAAACCGTGCGCGTGGTGCCGATGATGCTCGGATCCTTGACCACGACGTCGCGCAGCTGAGCACGGATGCTATCCGAGATCAGGGCATTGACGGAGCGCAGGGCCGTGCGGTCATCCAGCGACACGCCGAGTGCCTTTGCAACCGCATTGCGAGCGATGACCGGATAGTTGGCCGTCGCCAGCTTTGCCGGGTTCTGGGCGCGGACATTGTCAGGATCGATGATCTGTTCGGAGAACTCGACCGGAACCGTGATCATGGTCTGCTGGAACGCCGTATAGCCCTTGCCGACAACCGACCAAAGCAGAAGAAACAGAAACAGCAGGCCAAAGGTGATGGCGGCAAGACCGTAGGTGCGGAAGCGGCGCTCGGAGGCGTAGCGGCGTTTGATGCCGATATCGCGCCGGACCTTCTTCGTTGCGGCTGGGGCGATGACGCCCGGAGTAACGACGTCGGTCATTCGTACTGCTCCCGGTATTTGCGCACAATGTAGAGCGCGTAGATATTGAGGCATAGCGTGATGGCAAAGAGTGTGATGCCAAGCGCAAAGGCAACCAGTGTTTGCGGCGACGTGAACTCAAGGTCGCCCGTCAACTGGCTGACGATCTTGACGGTAACAGTGGTCATCGGCTCGAACGGATTGAGTTGCAGGCGGGCGGCCACACCGGCAGCCAACACCACGATCATGGTTTCACCGATGGCACGCGATCCGGTCATCAGGATAGCGCCCACGATGCCGGGAAGAGCGGCCGGAAGGATGACCTTCTTGACTGTTTCCGAGCGCGTCGCGCCAAGCCCGAGCGAACCGTCACGCATCGCCCCTGGAACAGCGGTGATAATGTCATCTGACAGCGAAGAGACGTAGGGTATCAGCATGATACCCATGACGAAACCGGCTGTGATGACGCTCTGTGCCTGGATGAAGCTGGCATAGTCGCCGGTGGTGAGGCCGTTGATCTGCGAGGAAATATCGCGAAGAAACGGACCGACTGTGGTCAGGGCGAAAAAGCCATAGACAATGGTCGGGATACCGGCGAGCACTTCCAGCAACGGTTTGACGACGGAGCGGAAGCGCGGCGTGGCGTATTCAGCCATGTAGATCGCTGAAAACAAACCCACAGGAACAGCCACCAGCATGGCCACGAAGCCGATATACAGTGTACCAGCCAACAGCGGTATCAGACCGAACTGGCCGGAACTGTCGGTGGTGCCAGCAGCGGCAAAGCGCGGGTCCCACACGGTTCCGAAAAAGAACTCGTGAGCCGGAACCATGTTGAAGAACTGGATCGCCTCCGTCAGCATCGACAGAACAATGCCGATGGTCGTGAGAATGGCGATGGACGATGCCACCACGAGCGCTCCGAGAATGACCTTCTCCACCATGTTTCGAGCGCGGAACCGGGGAGCAATGCCGCGCATGGCATAGAACGCGCCGGCGATTGCCGCAACCAGCACAACGACCACCATTCCGATCCGGCTGGTTGACGTCATCGTGTTGAGCGTTTCAGCGGCCTCGACCATGTAAGGCTGCGGATCACCCGCAATCGCCACACCCTTGGAGCCAAGCAATGGACGCAAGGTGGCAGGATCGGCTTTCGCCTGCGAAAGTTCATCCGTCGTCAGGCGCTGGAGACCACGCGCAATTGAACCGACCATGCCGTAGTTCAGGCTTTGCTGTGCTTCGGACTGAGCCTTGATGTCATCTGGAAACGCGCCGCGCACCGCCGACGTGATGACAAACGGGCTGACAGCCAGCCAAAGCGCCAGAATAAACGCTGCGGGAAGAACGGCCCAGACGAGAACGTAGCAGCCGTGATAGCCAGGTCGCGAATGCATGGAGGATGGACGGGCACCAGCCAGAGCGATGGCACGGCGTGAACCAAGCATATAGCTGGCTACGCCGATCAGCGCCAATATAAGTAAAAGTATGGATGTGTTCATGGAGACTTTCCTCGGCGCATCATGAGCGGGGATGCGGTATCAGGCAGCTTTGTTATTTGCACATCGGATCATCCGAAAACCGTCTTGGACCTTATGGACCCAGTGGTTTCGCGACAGGTGCCGTATTTCCTTTTGGCTTCGGCATTCCGGGTAGATACGTCGTATTTATCGACATCTTCGCCATACGATAAATAGGATCTATCAACCCACACAGACCTTGCCAGCGGAGATGGGTGGAAGGCGCGACAAATGCCGCGCCCTCCGAGAGGATTACATGATCTTGCCAGCTTCGAACTGCGCGCGGATTTCCTTGCGCTCGGATTCTGGTGCAGCAACCAGGCCGTAGTTGGCCAGTGGAGAGTCAGGGCCGATCATCTCGTCGGATGTGAAGAACTCTACATATTCCTTCAGACCTGGGATAACGCCGACATGTGCCTTCTTGACGTAGAAGAACAGTGGGCGGGAAACAGGGTACTTGCCGCTTGCAACGGTTTCAGTGGAAGGAACAACGCCGCTGACGGTCGCAACCTTCAGCTTGTCCTTGTTGTTTTCGTAGAATGCGAGACCGAAGACGCCGAGGCCGGTCTTGTTGGCGTCGATGCGAGCGAGCGTTTCTGTGTAGTCGCCGTCGATGTCGACAGCAACGCCGTCCTTGCGAACTGCGATGCACTTTGCAGCAGCCTGCTTGGCATCGGGAACAAGGGTCTTGAGAGCGTCGGTTGCCTTAGCTTCCTTGCAGCCGTCAGCCATGATCTTCTCTTCGAAGACTTCGCGTGTGCCGTGCTTAGAACCAGGAATGTAAGCAGCGATCGTTACGTCTGGCAGTTCCTTGTTGATTTCCGACCACTTCTTGTAAGGGTTGGCAACAAGCTTGCCGTCCTTGACGACTTCAGCCGCGAGAGCGAGGTACAGGTCCTTTGGCTCAAGCTTGACGTCCTTGTTGGACTTGTCCATGGCGAAGACGATGCCGTCGTAGCCGATCTTGACTTCCTGAACGTCAGTCACGCCAGCCGTCTTGCAGGCTGCAAGTTCGTCAGCCTTGATTGGACGCGAAGCGTTTGCAATGTCGATGGTGCCTTCACCAACGCCGGAGCAGAATGCCTTCAGACCACCGCCTGTACCGCCGGACTCGACAACTGGAGCCTTGAAGTCAGGGAAGGTTTCAGCAAACGTTTCGGCAACGATCTTTGCGTAAGGCAGAACTGTAGAGGAACCGGCAACCTGGATCTGGTCGCGAGCAGCGGCGGCGCCGGCAAAAGCGACAGAAGCCACCAAGGCAGCTGCGGACAATTTAACGATATTCATGTGAATCTCCCGTAGGGTGCCCGCGGTGGGCATTTGTGGACGCTGCCGGCAGGAGTGTTACCCTCTCACCCAACTTGGGCTGCCCCGGCACCTCTTCTTAATCAGTCTTGCAACACCCTTTTATGTCACTTCGGTGAAGTATTTGTGACAGTCTAAATTATTGATTTTAAATCATTATTTTTAAAGTGTACGTATGACGAAAGCGTTATATGTCAAAATCTGACGGTAAAGTCCGTTCCGACCTCTAGCTCCGATCGGATAATCAGCCGGGCGCGGTGGCGGGTGAGGATATGCTTGACGATTGCGAGGCCCAAACCGGTGCCTTTTTTAGAGCGGCTGTCCGCAACGCTGACGCGGTAAAATCTTTCGGTCAGGCGCGGAACATGCTCTGCGGGAATGCCAGGCCCCTTGTCCACGACGCTGACTTCGACAGGTTTTCCAGCATCGACGCGCAAAAACACGTCAACCACCTTGCCGTCCTGACCGTATTTGCAGGCATTTTCGACAAGATTCTGGAACACCTGCACCAACTCGTCACGATCACCGGTCACTTCGACCTTTTGGTCCGGGACATGGAGATTGATGGTAATGTCGAGGTCCTGCGCCAGAGGCAGAAGCGAGTCCCGCACATGCCCCAGCAACGGCACCAGATCGACCTTCTGATCCGGCGCGATATTGGCGCGCAACTCCAGCCGAGACAACGACATCAGATCATCGACCAGACGGCTCATGCGGGTTGCCTGATCCAGCATGATGCCCAAGAACCGCTCGCGCGCCTTGGGGTCATCACGGGCTGGACCCTGCATGGTTTCGATAAAGCCTCGCAGCGAAGCCAAAGGCGTGCGCAGCTCGTGGCTGGCGTTGGCAACGAAGTCGCTGCGCATGCGGTCGATCCGGCGAAGCTCGGAAACATCGCGGAAAGAGAGAATATAGAGCGGTGCGCTGGCCGGCCCCTGCATTTCAGCCAACGCGATGCTGACGATGAAGACGCGCTCGGAAGGCAATCGCTCGGAATGCTCGACCTGATTGGGTTGCCCCGTGGCAATGGTTTCGCGAATGACATCCAGCAAACCGGGCGAACGGAGGCGACCGGAAATGTGCGAGCCGACGGCAAGCGTTCCGAAGGCCCGGTCCGCGGCGTTGTTTTCAAACAGGACGCTGGCGTTGCGATCCAGAATTAAAACCGGCGTATCGAGGACCGCAAGGCCGGAACGCACACCGGCGATCTGGCTTTCACTGACGGTTGGCTCCTCCTCCGCCGCCACATCAGCGGCATGTTGCCGGGGCAATCTCACGACAGCGCCAGAGCTTATTGCCAGAATGGCGAGCACTGCACCCAACCAGAGAAAGAGAGGAACATAGGGCGAGCGCAATTCCGAAAGCGTCACGGCAGCGAGCATGGTGACGACCAGAATGGGCAGCCAGCTTCTGCGAAGCCTATGCAAATATCGCCCCAATGAGTCTCCACCTTCCATGATTGCCATCGTCGTCCACTTTTCTTCTACGCCGAAATCAACGCATCAAAACCTTTTATCCCTCTTTCATGACAAAGATTCATCACTATGTCTTTTCCACAGCCTGTATCAACGCAATGCCACGACGCCGATCTGAAACACCACACCCCAGGGAGCCATGATGAGCGAAAACGCCAAGGACCGTTCGGTTGAACTTCAAATCGGGGGCAAAACCCGCATTTTCAATATCGACGATCCGGTTCTGCCGGACTGGGTCGAAGACAAGAAGCTCTCCGCCGGCGGCTATCCCTACGACAAGAAGATGAACCGCGACGAGTATGATGAGACGCTGGAAGCACTACAGATCGAGCTGGTGAAAGTGCAGAACTGGTTGCAGGCGACCGGCAAGCGCGTGATGTCGGTGTTCGAAGGACGTGACGCCGCCGGAAAGGGCGGGGTCATTTCGGTTATCAAGGAATATCTTAACCCCCGTACTGCGCGCGTCGTTGCGCTGACCAAACCAACGGAAACCGAACGCGGTCAGTGGTATTTCCAGCGTTACATTTCCCATTTCCCAACCGCTGGCGAATTCGTGATGTTCGACCGCTCGTGGTATAACCGGGCAGGCGTCGAACCGATCATGGGCTTCTGCACCCCGGAGGAGCACAAGCGCTTCCTCAAGGAAACGCCCCGACTTGAAAAGATGGTGGTCCACGAAGGCACCTATCTGTTCAAGTTCTGGCTGGATACGGGCCGAGAAACCCAGCTCGACCGTTTTCATGACCGCCGTCATAGCCCGCTGAAATCCTGGAAGCTTTCCGACATGGACATCGCCGCACTGACCAAGTGGGACGATTACACCGCGATGCGTGATCTGATGCTGGAAAAGACCCACATTGACGACGCCCCCTGGACCGTGATCCACGCCAACGACAAACGTCGCGCCCGCATCAACCTCATCAAACACATCCTGACGTCGCTGGATTATGACGGCAAGGACAAGAAGGTGATTGGCGATATCGATGGCAAGATTCTGGGGTTTGGGCCGGATTTTTTGAAGTAGGCTAACCGGCGGGGAAAGATATTCACTGTCTTGGCTTTGCGGTCGCCACCCGCCCCCTCATTCCTGTGCTTGTCACAGGAATGAGGAAAGACGTTGGGAGTTGTATTACTCCCCAGGCAGAATCCGCACAGAGTAGAGATTGACCGGGCGGCCATTGCCATCGATATCGCTGTTGATGATGATGCGGCCGGGACTGTTGGGGGCCAGCGTCCGGTCAAATGAGACGTTGATCAGCATGTCCGCGCGCTCGGGTGTCGCCGTGAAACGATGACGGGCGCAATCTCCAAGGCTGCCGAAATCGCAGCTGATGGACAGCTGCGTCTGCCGGTCGCTGGAGGACTGCAACGTAATAGCGATGGTCGAGGATTTCCCGGCCATCTCGCGCAGCACGTCTGTCGGCACCGCAATGCTGACGTTGCCGTCTGTCTCCGCCACACGCGACGTCAGCCGCACGGCCTTGCCCGCAGGTGTGGAAATACCCTCGATCGCGGCGAGAGAGCCTGTTTGCAGGCCACTATTGCCTCTGTCAGCGTTGAAAATCTCGTTCCAGGCATCGGAAAAACCACGCCCGGCTTCAAGGCTCGGCTCCGGCTTGGCTTCCGCGCCCGTGAAATCTTCCGACTGAACTTCAGGCGGCGGATTGGGAACACTGGTATCGCGTTCGGAAGGGCTGAGCAGCAGGCCTGAGCTATAGACCCACCACGCGCCGAAACCGAGGAACGCCAGCAGAGTAAAATAAATGAACAGCCGGGCGACCAGCCGCTTTTTGCGCCGCGCTTTGGCTGCGCGCTGTGGCGTGAAGGCAAGAGACCCCATATCCGCGTCCGACGCAGATCGGGCATCCGGCGCGACCACGCCACGCTCGGCACGAAAATCTCCGATGTCGTGATCGGTCGTCGTCTCCTCGGGAACGTCTCCCCTCACCTCCGCCTCAACGGGCAGCACATCGTCCTCACGCTGTGCTGAAGAGGTGGTTGGCGGAACCTGACGAACAGGGGGCGGAGCAGCGGGTGCACGGGCTGCTTCACGCCGAACGTGATCTTCAACCACATTGAGTAGACGATTTCGCTCTTCGCTTTCGATAGCATGGACCAAGGTCTCGAGCCGCTGGCGCTGCTGCGCCACCACCTCGGGGTCTTCTATGCCCTGCTTGCGCAAACCCGCTTCCAGCGCCTGCCGCGACGATTGGTAGATCCGCGCGCGCACTTCGGCGCTCGATCTGTCCGATTTTTCCAGGGCGTTCCTGATTGCCGTTTCCAGTCCGCTCACGACCCGTCCTTTTCTTGCCATGCAAAAAGCGTCTGCGGCATTGCGCCATGTTGTTTACGATTCGGTAACGACTCGCTTGGCCAATCGCAAGCGATGTATTTCACAAACAGCGGAATGGCTTGGGGAAAAGCATGGAAGAGCGCTCGAAATCCGGCGATTCCCCCTACTCGCCCCTGGAACAGGCCCGGGCGATGCACGTGGCGGCGTTCGCATTGTTTTTCTCTTTTCATCCCGCATCGGCTTCGCTACATCTTACGTGCGCGTAAACGTCACTCATGGGAGGAAACATGCTGCCGTCCGTACTCAAGGACAATCTTCGATTGCCGGTTGTCGCATCGCCCTTGTTCATCATCTCTCACCCCGAATTGACGCTGGCGCAATGCAAGGCAGGCATCGTCGGTGCGTTTCCCGCTTTGAACGCCCGCCCCGAAAGCCAGCTAGACGAATGGCTGGCGATGATGACCGAGGATTTGGCCGCTCATAATGCGGCAAACCCGGAGAGACCGGCGGCACCCTTTGCGGTCAACCAGATCGTCCATACCTCCAACAAACGGCTGGAGCATGATCTTGGTCTGTGCGTCAAATACAAGGTGCCGATCGTCATCTCTTCGCTGGGTGCTGTGCCAGAGGTGAATGCCGCCATCCACTCCTATGGCGGGATCGTGCTGCATGATGTCATCAACAACCGCCATGCCAGCTCCGCCATCCGCAAGGGTGCAGACGGGCTGATTGCTGTCGCCACCGGCGCTGGCGGCCATGCCGGCACGCTATCCCCCTTCGCGCTGGTCCAGGAAATCCGTGAATGGTTCGACGGCCCCTTGCTTCTGGCAGGTGCCATCGCCAATGGCGGTGCCATTCTCGCGGCCCAGGCCATGGGTGCAGACATGGCCTATATAGGCTCTCCCTTCATCGCCACGACAGAGGCAAGGGCAAGTGATGCCTACAAGCAAGCCATCGTGGAGGCCCAAGCCAGCAACATCGTCTATTCCAACTACTTCACCGGAATTCACGGCAACTACATGAAGGCGTCGATCCTCGCAGCAGGCATGGACCCCGATAATCTGCCGGTGGCCGACCCCTCCAAGATGGACTTCGGAGCAGCAACCAGCGGCGCGAAAGCGTGGAAAGACATCTGGGGCGCAGGCCAAGGCGTGGGTGCCGTAAAAGCCGTCGAACCCGTCTCCGCTCTGGTAGACCGCCTCGCGTCCGAGTACACGGCGGCAAAATCACGACTTTGCAACTGACATCGAACAGAGACGGCTGATTTTTGAGCCAAGCGATATTCAAGACTTGAAATCCGGGCCCAATGCCTGTATCAGCCCGCCATATTATACAGCGCCGACAGCTTTCCGGCGCTTGGTACGCCGCTTTAGCTCAGGTGGTAGAGCACATCATTCGTAATGATGGGGTCGCAGGTTCGAGTCCTGCAAGCGGCACCAGTTTCCTTGCAAATCAAAGACTTGCTTCCGGCTTCCACAGGTGGAACATTCTTGTTCGCTCCAACGGGCCTTCTCAAGTCTCGGCACGGCTTATTCTACTTTCGTTGGCAACTGCCAAAGCAGCTATACCCACACAGCAAATACGAAACGATCAAGATAACGTTTGCGCGACGGACAGAGGAAACACCTCGTTCTTGCAAGGAACCGCGCTTATGTAATTTGCTTACGTTAGAAAAGGAGTGTGAATGAGCGAGAACTATGGCCCTTACGTCCAGATGGGGACACTTGCAGAGCGAATGGCGGCCCACTATCAGACGGATGCAAACCTGGAACTGGGTCCGCACCTTTCTCACTATATGGAAGAGGTCGAGGTAAATATTGCCGCCCACAGTTTCGACCATGTCGGGTTCATGAACAAGATTCACGACCGGCTGGAAAAGAGTGTGATGGCAGCTTCAAGCCTCCGGCATAACGAGTTCTTGCATGCCGTTATTGCCGCACTTCAAGACCGGATAAACCAGCATTAGATAGTGGGCGCTGGGCTGCGGCAAGAAGACAAATTGTTAAAGCGACAGTCTGGAGATATTCCGTAGATAGCGCCGAGATAACGCCTGGAAGTGCTAAAAATGATGGATGGAGATTGGGTCGATTGGTTCCCTATAGTTCTGTTGCCGCTCAAAATTATCGTTTTGGGTGTGGGAATGTTTTACGCCATTAAGTGGCACCATGATCAGGCGAAGAAGGATAAAGAATCCGGTAAGTAGATATCCGCGATGTGTGATCAGTGTGTAATAGCGTACGGTCAGCTTCGGTCAGTTATTGATGGCGTTGTTGTCATCACGGCACAGGACAAGCATTTAACCGTCATCGACTTCGCGAATTTGGAGCGCATCACCGGACAAAGGGACGGCTCATCACTGCTGCGGCTGGGCCGTCGTTCTCGGTATCAACGTCCCGTCCTGACTTTGCGGTGAAAGCTGTCTGTCGCCGTTCAGGAATGCGATGCTCACCACGATGCCCACGAGCACGCACAGCAGCGCTACGAATATCAGGCCTGATCTGTCTATTGGTTGCTTCATGCGTCCCTAACATAAACGTGAATGTGAAGATGATGGGGCGAAAAACACATTTCTTTAACGACGGACATATTTGGTTATGAAAGCGTGAAGGCACGCTTTGGCGTGCCTTCGTTTGTTAAGGTTTGCTGCGTTACCCGGATGGGATCAGATAATGCCGCCGCTGCCACTTTTGGATTCCGGGCGCTCACCAGCCACCTTGGCGCGGTAGCCGCTGGCGCGGTAGGTTGCGATAGGATCGATTGCCGCGTTTGATCTTCTTCTGGCTTCGGCAAGAATAGGCTCGACGTCGGTGCGGTAGGCACGCTTCAGCGTGTCGGATGCCATCAGCGCATCGTTGTCCTGCTGGAAGCCATCAAGGGCTGCGCGGTCCACCAACAGCGCCTGCGCATAAGCCCGGCGGATTTCGTTGGCGCTTGAGATAAGGCTTTCGATGGGGTCTGTGACATTGTGCGACTGGTCGATCATATGGGCCGGGTGGAAGCCTTTGACGCCGCGATGGTCGGCATCGACCAGCTCGTTGAAGACGAGGAAGAGGCGGTAGGGATCGATAGAGCCTGCATCCAGATCGTCATCGCCATATTTGCTGTCGTTGAAATGGAAGCCGCCGAGTTTGCCGAACTGGATGAGGCGGGCGACGATCATTTCAATGTTGGTGTTGGGCGCGTGATGGCCGAGATCGACAAGGCAAAAGGCCTTTTCGCCCAGCGTGTTGGCGATGAGGTAATTCGTGCCCCAATCCTGCACCACGGTCGAATAGAAGGCCGGCTCGTACATCTTGTGTTCAGAGAAGATGCGCCAGTCATCCGGCAGAGCCTTATAAATCTCGGCCATTCCTGAGAGATAGCGCTCGAAACTCTTGGTGAAATTGCTCTGGCCGGGGAAGTTGGAGCCATCGCCCACCCACACCGTCAGCGCCTTGGATCCCAAAGCATTACCGATTTCGATACATTCGATGTTGTGATCGACCGCCTGTTGGCGCGTTGCCGCATCCGCGTGGCTGAGAGAGCCGTACTTGTAGGAATGCTGCTGTCCCTCGGCGTCCGAAAACGTGTTGGAGTTCATGGCATCGAAGCCGAGGCCGAGGGCATCTGCGTGGGCTTTCACCGCCTTTGGGTCTTGGCTGTCCCAGGGAATATGCAACGAGACGTTGGGCGTGGCCGCCGTCAGTTGGTTGATGACGGCGCAATCGTCCAGCTTATCGAAAATGCCGCGCGGCTCTCCCTTGCCGGGAAAGCGGGCAAAGCGCGTGCCGCCGGTGCCGACGCCCCAGGAGGGAACGGCGACGAAGAATTCAGACACCTGCGCGGTGATCGCCTCGATATCGATGTTGCGGCGCGCTAGATTGGCACCCAGCGCCTCGTAATCCGCCTGATGGGCGCTCGTGCGCTTTTCATTTTCGCGATCAACGATATCTGCCGCTATTTTCAGTTCGGTCATGCTGTCCTCCCGTGCCTCACCTCCCGCGATTGAACCAAATCCGCGCTCCCCACGTTATGTGCTTGGAAACAAACAGACGGGATATTCAATCGTGGACATTATTCGTATTATTCTTGCCATTTTCTTGCCGCCAGTCGGCGTTTTTCTTCAGGTCGGTCTTGGCTTGCAGTTCTGGCTCAACATTTTGCTGACGCTGTGTGGCTATATCCCCGGCATTATTCATGCCATCTGGGTTATTCTGCGCCGATAGTACCGGCTGATCCTCGATAAAGCTTGCAGCAACTTCTCCTTTCCTCATTCCTGTGCTTGTCACAGGAATGAGGGGAGCGGGGCCCTCACCGGGTGAAACTCTGCGCATTGCCAGCGTCAACATTGATGATGTTGCCGGTGGATTTAGCCGAGGCATCCGAAGCGAAAAAGTAGATCGCTTCGGCAATGTCCTCAGGCAAAACATTCAGCTTGAGCATCGAGCGCTTGCGGTAATGCTCTTCCAGATCGGTCACCTCGATCTTGGAAGAAGCCGCACGCTGCTCACGCCATTCCCCATTCCAGATTTTCGAACCACGCAGAACCGCATCCGGGTTGACCGTATTGACGCGGATACCTGCATCCGCACCTTCCAGCGCCAAGCAACGGGCCAGATGAATTTCCGCAGCCTTCGCCGTGCAATAGGCCGATGCATTGGGCGATGAGGCAAGGCCGTTCTTAGAGGCGACGAAGACGACGTTGCCACCGAGATTCTGGCGACGGAACAGGCGGAAGGCTTCGCGCGAGACGAGAAAATAACCGGTGGCGAGAATGTCGATATTCTTGTTCCACATGGCAAGCGTCGTTTCTTCGACCGGTGCCGAGGACGCAATACCTGCATTGGACACCAGAATATCGACGCCGCCGAATTCAACGCTGGCTTGCGTGAAGGCGGAGAGAACCGCGTCTTCCTTCGTCACATCCAGCTTCACGCTACGCACCGCATCCGCGCTGAAACGCTTCTCAAAATCACCCTTGGTGGCGTCCAAAGCGCCTTCATCGATATCCGCCAACACCACGCAGGCACCTTCATTGGCCAGACGTTCCGCCGTCGCGCGGCCAATGCCGCCTGCGCCGCCGGTGATAAAGGCCACGCGGCCTGCCAGGCTCTTGGGTTTCGGCATGCGCTGAAGCTTCGCCTCTTCCAGCAGCCAATATTCGATGTCGAAAGCTTCCTGCTCCGGCAGGCCCTGATATTTCGAAACGGTGGAAGCGCCGCGCATGACATTGATGGCGTTGACGTAGAACTCACCGGCAATGCGGGCTGTCGCCTTGTCCTTGGCGAAGGACAGCAGACCAACGCCGGGAATGAGGAAGATCACTGGGTTCGGGTCACGCATCCTAGGCGAATTGTCGTGTTTGCAGCTTTCGTAATATCTGACGTAATCGGCGCGGTAGTCCTCCAGCGCCTGGTCGAGACCGGCGAGAACAGCCTCCACATCCGGCTTTGCCGTGTCGAGATCGAGGATCAGCGGGCGGATTTTGGTGCGCAGAAAGTGGTCCGGGCAGGATGTGCCGAGCGCGCCCAGCGGCTTCAAATCCCTGGAATTGACGAATTCCAAGACAGCATCCTGATCATCGAAATGGCCGAGCTTGCGCTCTTCGCGGCCAATGCGACCCCGAATTTCCGGCATCAGGCGGGCGGCGATGTCGCGGCGCTCTTCCGGTAAAAGGCTCTTGGCCACCGCGCCACCAAAAATCGTCTTGCCCTCGGTTTCCTTGGCGAACCACTCGATGGCCTTGTTGATGATCTCAAGTGTTAGTTCGTAGCACCGCTTGGCATCATTATCCCAGGTAAACAGGCCATGGCTTTCCAGCACGACGCCCTTGGCAGTCGGGTTGGCCTTGACGAAGGCTTCGAGGTCGAGACCCAGTTGGAAGCCGGGACGACGCCAAGGCAGCCAGCCGATGTCATCGCCGAAAATCTGCTGCGTCAATTCCCTGGAATTCTTCGAGGCGGCAATGGCGATGATCGCATCCGGGTGCATGTGGTCGACATGATCGAATGGCACGAAGCCGTGCAACGGCGTGTCGATGGAGGCGGCGCGCGGGTTGAGATTATAGGTGCAGTGGGGCAGGAAGCCGACCATGCGGTCTTCGTCTTCTACGCCTTTGTAGATGCCCTTTAGCGCTTCCAGCTTGTCGAGATAGAGCGTGGCAAAGCCGTCGAGCTTGATGGTGCCGACATCACCGCCGGAGCCCTTGACCCACATGACGCGGACCTTTTCGCCCGTCAGTGGGTCGGTTTCCAGAACCTTGGCCGATGTGTTGCCACCCCCATAATTGGTGATGCGCTTGTCTGCGCCCAGCAGGTTGGAGCGATAGAGAAGCTTGCCGGGCTCATCGAGCTTTGCGGCGTAAGCATCATCCCAGCGGTTGTCGAGAAGACGGGTCTGTCCCATCGCAATATCCTCCCATATCGGTTATTCGCGGACTCATCGAACCAGCCCGCCTCCCATTGACGGGAGATATCGCGCAATCAAAAGCGCAATGTCAATCATAAACGATCATATATTTTCATTGTGCGATGCAGCATTGTTTATTTTGATTGAACTTGATTGACAACGCAAAAACTTTACGAATAACTGATGTTCAGGAGGACCCCATGCACGAAAGCGAACGACATCGCATTATCCTAAGCGCCATACAGGAAAAGCCTGTGGTGACGGTACAGGATATTGCCGAGTTGACGGACGCTTCCGAAGCGACGATCCGCCGGGATATCGCGTCTTTGCATGTGCAGGGCAAGTTGCGGCGCGTACGTGGCGGGGCCGAAGCGGTGCATCCGCCACAGCTCGGAAATCTCGCCGCACGTCCCTTTCGCGTCTCTGAATCGGTCAACATCGATAAGAAACGCGCAATTGCACGCAAGGCGGTCGATCTCTGCGAAGAGGGTGATGCCATCATTATCAATGGCGGCACCACTACCTTTCAGATGGTGCATTATCTTTCGGCCCGCCGTTTGCAGGTCATGACCAATTCCTTTGCCATTGCAGAGCATCTGGTCAAGCATTCGAAGTGCAATGTCAGTGTGCCCGGCGGCGCGATCTATCGCGACCAGAGCCTGATCTTGTCGCCGTTTGAAAATGACGCGATCCGCAATTTTTATGCGCGGCGCATTTTCATCGGCGCGCAGGGTGTCGGTGCGCTCGGTATCATGGAATCGGATGCTCTGGTCATTCAGAGCGAACAGAAATTGATGCGGCAGGCGGAAGAGCTGATCGTGATGATCGACTCCTCCAAATTCCGCAAACGCTCAAGCCTCATTCTCTGCCCACTGGAAAATGTCTCCACCATCATTACCGATGAGGGCATTTCCGACGAGGCGGCACGGATGGTGGAGGCGGCGGGCGTGACGTTGATCGTGGCCGGGGCAGTTGCGAGTACGCAAGCGCCGCGACCACCGGACGAGGAGGATTCCGCTTCGGTCGCTTGAGGAGCACCGCAGCGGGAATAAGGTTTAATCGGGAGGAGAACCAACATGAAACTGACACGCAGAAAACTCAGCCAGGCACTGGCGCTCAGCGTCGCCATCGGCGTTGCCGGATTTGGCGGCATGGCGCAGGCCAAAGACATCAAGATCGCGCTGGTGGTGAAGTCGCTCGGCAACGGCTTTTTTGAGGCCGCAAATAAGGGCGCGCAGGAAGCCGCCAAGGACCTCGGCGGCGTCGAGATCATCTATACCGGCCCAACGACGACGACAGCCGAAGGCCAGATCGAGGTCATCAATTCCCTGATCGCGCAGGGCGTGGATGCTATCGCCATTTCCGCCAACGACCCTGACGCGGTGGTGCCAGCGCTAAAGAAGGCGGCACAGCGCGGCATCAAGGTTATTTCCTGGGATAGTGGCGTTGCACCGGCAGGCCGCATTCTGCAGCTCAATCCATCCTCCAACGCGCTGATCGGCAAAATGTGCCTGCAGCTGGCAGCCGCGCATCTGGAAGGCGGAAAGGGCGATTTCGCCATCCTCTCTGCCACCACCACCTCCACGAACCAGAATATCTGGATCGATGAGATGAAGAAGCAGCTGAAGGACTTCCCCGGCCTCAACCTCGTGACCACCGTTTATGGTGACGACTTGGCCGACAAGAGTTACCGCGAAGCACAGGGCCTGCTCACATCGCAGCCGAATGTAAAGGTCATCGTCGCACCAACCACGGTCGGCGTGCTGGCCGCATCGCAGGCAGTGAAGGATGCGGGCAAGATCGGTCAGGTCTTCGTGACGGGCCTTGGTCTTCCCTCCGAAATGGCCGGTGCCATCAAGTCCGGTGCCACCAAGGAATTCGCCATCTGGAACCCCATCGACCTCGGCTATTCCGCCACACAGATCGCCTACCACCTTGTGAAGGGTGATGCGGATGGCAAGCCGGGCACCGAGATCGAAGCCGGTCGCATGGGCAAGATCAAGGTTGGTGAGAACAGTGAGGCCGCAATGGCTGATCCGTTTGTGTACGACGCGAAAAATATCGATCAGTTCTCGAAGATATTCTGACGTGATGGAATTGAGGGTGGTGCTTACCCCCCTCTTCCCTGCCGGGCATCTCCCCCTCAAGGGGGGAGATCGGCAAGATGCATGCGCGCCACTTCAAGCTCGACAATCAAGATGTTCGAAAGGTTGCCGCAATCCGATCTCCCCCCTTGAAGGGGAGATGTCCGGCAGGACAGAGGGGGGTGGCCCCACCCACAAACTCCAATAAACTGACTGGCAAGACTGATGATGCACGCTGAAACCAAAATCACGGATGCGACCGAGGCCTCAAACGCCTCGCCCATTCTCGAAATGCGCGGCATCAGCCAGATATTCCCCGGCGTCAAAGCCTTGGATGGCGTCAACATTGCGCTCTATCCCGGCAAGGTCACGGCCCTCATCGGTGAAAACGGCGCAGGCAAATCCACGCTCGTCAAAATCCTCACTGGCATTTACCGCCCCAACGAAGGTGAAATCCTGCTGGATGGCCAACCGGTCACATTCCACAGCGCGCAGGATGCCATCGACGCTGGCGTCACCGCCATTCATCAGGAAACCGTGCTGTTCGATGAACTGTCGGTGGGCGAAAACATATTTCTCGGCCATGCGCCGAAAGCCCGCTTCGGGCTGATCGACTGGAAGACCATCAACGAAAAATCACGCGCTTTGCTGGAGCGGCTGGAGAGCCAGATCGATCCAACCATTCGGCTGAAAGACCTGTCGATTGCGCAGCGGCATCTGGTGGCGATTGCCCGCGCACTGTCAGTTGAAGCCCGCATCGTCATCATGGATGAGCCGACGGCGGCTTTGTCGCGAAAGGAAATCGATGATCTCTTCCGTATCGTGGAAAACCTGAAGCGGCAGGGAAAAGCCATCCTGTTCATCAGCCACAAATTCGATGAGGTCTATGAAATCGCCGAATGCTATGCGGTTTTCCGCGATGGCAAGATGGTCGGTTCGGGTGATCTGGCGCAGACACCGCAGGACGAAATCGTGCGCCTGATGGTGGGGCGCGATGTGAAGGATGCCTTCCCGAAGCAGGCGGTCAATATTGGCGCGACCACGCTTTCGGTGCAGCGCTATTGCCACGACACCGAATTTCGCGACATATCCTTCGATCTGCGCAAGGGCGAAATCCTTGGCCTTTACGGCCTGATCGGCGCGGGGCGCTCGGAGCTGTGCCAGTCGCTGTTCGGCATCACCCGCCCCGCTTCGGGAACGCTCACGCTAAATGGCGAGCCGCTTTCCATCCGCTCACCAGAAGATGCGATCCGGGCTGGCATCGTCTATGTGCCGGAAGAGCGCGGCCGGCACGGGCTGGCGCTGGATTTGCCGATCTATCAGAACATGTCGCTGCCATCACTAGCGCGCACATCGCGCAAAGGCTTTCTGGCAGCGGCCAAAGAATTTGCGCTGGCGCGCAAATATGCGTCGCGGCTGGATTTGCGTGCCGCCGCGCTTTCCGTCCCCGTCGGCACGCTGTCGGGCGGCAACCAGCAGAAGGTGGTCATTGGCAAATGGCTGGCGACGCAGCCGAAGGTCATCATTCTGGATGAACCGACCAAGGGCATCGATATCGGCTCCAAGGCCGCTGTGCACGGTTTCATCAGCGAGCTTGCCGCCTATGGATTGTCGATCATCATGATTTCATCCGAACTGCCGGAAATTCTCGGCATGTCCGATCGCGCCATCGTCATGCGCGAAGGGCTGATGGCTGGCACCTTCGAGCGCTCGGAATTTTCAGCCGAAAAGCTGGTGCGCGCCGCCACGGGAAA
The DNA here is from genome assembly GCF_900100825.1 of Agrobacterium sp. DSM 25558. Taxonomy (NCBI): domain Bacteria; kingdom Pseudomonadati; phylum Pseudomonadota; class Alphaproteobacteria; order Hyphomicrobiales; family Rhizobiaceae; genus Agrobacterium; species Agrobacterium sp. DSM 25558. The sequence goes on from NZ_FMUD01000014.1 coordinate 84,868, forward strand.
CGCGTGATTTGGCAATGCGTGAGAGGAGCCACACCATGAAAAGACTGCTCAAAAATCGCGAATGGCTGCTGGCAGGCATCATCATCCTGTTGATCGCAGGTTTCTCGCTGCGCTCCCCCGGCTTCGAGCGCCCGGCCAATCTCGTCAACATCTTCAATGACACGTCGATCCTCATCATTCTGGCGCTCGGCCAGATGGGCGTGATCCTGACGAAATCCATTGATCTTTCGGTTGCGGCCAACCTCGCCTTCACCGGTATGGCGGTGGCCATGACCAATGCAGCCTTTCCCTCGATACCCCTGCCCTTCCTCATTGCCATGGCAGTGGTCATCGGCGCATTTCTGGGGTCGATCAACGGCATTCTCGTCTGGTGGCTCGGCCTGCCCTCCATCGTCGTTACGCTGGGAACGCTGACCATCTATCGCGGCATGGCCTTTGTTCTCTCAGGTGGCGCGTGGGTCAATGCGCATCAGATGTCGCCGACATTTCTCAACGTTCCACGCACACCCGTTCTGGGCATGCCTGTCCTGTCTTGGGTCGCGATCCTGATCATTGCAGGCGCGTGGCTGGTTTTGACGCGTACCTCCTTCGGACGCTCCGCCTATGCCTCGGGCGGCAATCCAGGGGCCGCTGTTTATGCGGGCATCGATGTCGGCCGTACGCGCTTTCTGGCCTTCGTGTTGTCGGGTGCTTTGGCGGGGCTGGCGAGTTATCTCTGGGTATCGCGTTATGCCGTCGCCTATGTCGATATCGCCTCGGGTTTCGAATTGGACAGCGTTGCGGCCAATGTCATCGGCGGCATTTCGATTGCCGGTGGCATCGGCTCGGTGGCAGGGGCGGTGCTGGGCGCGCTGTTCCTCGGCGTCATCAAGAATGCGCTCCCCGTCATCGGCATTTCACCCTTCGCACAGATGGCAATCTCGGGCGTCGTCATCGTTCTGGCGGTGGTCTTCAACGCGCGTGCCGAGGCAAAGAAAGGCCGCATCATTCTGCGTGACAGGGCGGCAAGCGATACCGTCAAGGAGGCCAAGGCATGAGCATGACCGCACCGGAAACTCAAGTACCGCGCGTCATTCCAGACAAGCTCGGCACGCCATTCAAGCGCATCATGGCCAGCTGGGAAGTGCTGCTTCTGGGCGTTGCGATCCTGATTTTCATCGTCAACTCCTTCGCATCGCCCTATTTCCTTGATGCCTATAATCTCTCGGACGCCACCTTCAACTTCACCGAAAAGGCCCTGATCGCCTTCGCCATGGCGCTACTGATCATCGCCGGTGAAATCGATCTGTCGGTTGCGGCCATCATCGCGCTCGCCTCAACCGCCATGGGTTATGCGGTGCAGATGGGCGTGGGCACGCCCGGGCTGGTTGCCATCGGCATCGGCACTGGCCTTGTCTGTGGTGCTTTCAACGGCTTTCTGGTGGCGGGGCTGAAACTGCCCTCCATAGTCGTCACCATCGGCACGATGAGCCTGTTTCGTGGCATTTCCTATCTGGTGCTGGGCGATCAGGCGTTTGGCAAATACCCAGAAAGCTTTGCCTATTTCGGCCAAGGCTATGTGTTCTGGGTCATATCCTTCGAATTCGTGCTGTTCGTGATCATGGCCGTCATCTTCGCCATTTTGCTGCACGCCACGAATTTCGGTCGTCAGGTCTTCGTCATCGGCACCAATCCCTTTGCCGCACGCTTTTCCGGCATTCCGGTGGAGCGGGTGAAGTTCATCCTGTTTCTGTTGACCGGCCTGATGAGCGGCATCGCCGCCGTCTGCCTTACTTCGCGCCTCGGCTCCACCCGCCCCTCCATCGCGCAAGGGTGGGAGCTGGAAGTGGTGACCATGGTGGTGCTGGGAGGGGTCTCCATTCTCGGCGGTTCCGGCACCATTGGCGGCGTGGTGATAGCGGCTTTCGTCATGGGCCTCGTCACCTTCGGGCTTGGCCTTCTCAACGTGCCCGGCATCGTCATGTCGATCTTCGTCGGGCTGCTTCTCATCATCACCATCGCCATTCCCATCGTCGTGCGCCGTCTGCGGGCCATGAGGTAGACCATGTCAGAACTCGAAAAACACGCCTTCAAGATGAAGCTCTTTCCCGGTATGGAGGCCGAATACCGGAAGCGCCATGACGAGATTTGGCCTGAACTGGTCGCGCTGCTGCATGAAGCGGGCGTCAGCGATTATTCCATTCACCTCGACCCGGAAACTAACATCCTGTTTGGCGTTTTGACCCGTCCGAAAAGCCACGACATGGCCGCGCTACCCGACCACCCGGTGATGAAACGCTGGTGGGCGCATATGGCTGATATCATGGACAGCAACCCGGATAATTCCCCGGTTGCGAGCGACCTCGTGACGTTGTTTCACCTGCCATGACCATCAAGAATGTCGCCGTCATCGATATCGGCAAGACGCACGCCAAGCTGATCGTGGTCGATGGCGAGAGCGGCGAGGAAATCGCCTCCCGCAAGATCGCCAACAGGGTGCTGAGCGCCCCGCCCTACCCGCATTACGATATCGAGACGCTGTGGAGTTTCATCATCGATGGGCTGGCGGCGTTTCTCGTGGAGCCGGGATATCAGGCCATTTCGATCACCACCCATGGGGCGAGTGCAGCGCTTCTGAATGGCGAGGGTGATCTGGCGCTGCCGGTTCTCGATTACGAACACAGCTATCCCGACGACATTCAAAAAGCCTATGCCGCACTACGTCCGCCTTTTGAGGAAACCTTCTCCCCCGCGCTACCCATGGGGCTGAATGTCGGGGCGCAGCTGCATTATCAGAAGACGGCGTTTGCCGATGCCTTCACTGATGTCACCGACATCCTGACCTATCCGCAATATTGGGCCTATCGGTTGACCGGCGTGAAAGCCAACGAGGCGACATCGCTGGGCTGCCACACCGATCTTTGGCAACCGGGCAAGTCAACGTTTTCGAGCCTGCCGGAAACGCTTGGCATTGCTGAATTACTGGCACCAGTGCGCTCCGCTTTCGATTCACCTGGGCCGGTCCTGCCGGATGTCGCGGTGAAAATCGGCGTCGACCACGACATGCCTGTTTATTGCGGGCTGCATGATTCCAATGCGTCGCTGCTGCCGCATCTGATGGTGCGCAAGGAGCCGTTTTCGGTGGTTTCCACGGGAACATGGGTCATCTGCTTCGGTGTCGGTGCATCGCTTGAAAAGCTGGACCCGGCCCGCGATACGCTGGTCAATGTCGATGCTTTCGGAAAGCCGGTTCCCTCGGCACGCTTCATGGGCGGGCGGGAATTCGAGATGCTGACGGCGGGTATAAAACCGCCGAGCGAGGCTGAGCGTGAGGCGGCGCTGGACGCGGTGCTGGCTGATGAGATTCTCTATCTGCCAAATGCCGTGGAGGGGTCGGGTCCGTACCCCGGTCGCAAAGGCCAGTGGTTGAACGAACCACGCAGCGACGCGGAACGCCATGTTGCGGCCAGCCTCTATGCCGCAATGATGACGGCGTCCTGCCTTGCGCTGGTTGGCGATGCGCAAACGACCATCGTGGAAGGCCCGTTCGGCAGCAATGGCGTCTATACGCAAGCGCTGGCGGCAATGACCGGATCGGATGTGCTGGTAACGGATAGCAACAGCCCTTCAGGCACGGCACTGGGTGCGGCACTGCTTGCCACCCGCCATGCACCACGCCAATCCTATCACGCGGTGCAGCCGCGACACGGCCTCTCGATCTACTACGACAGATGGCGGGAGATGGTGGAAGCCGATTACGCGATAGCCTGAACCAGCCAGAAACCGCCGGTGGCAGCGAGGCCTGTCAGGAACGTTCCCCAGAGAATATCTGCCACGCACAAACGCCACGACCAGCCCTTCAGGGTGGAAAGATTGGTCATGTCATAGGTGCCATAGGCAAAGCCGCCAAGGATAGCGCCCGCAATGAGAGCCTTGCTCCACCCGCCACCATCGATGGCAGGGACAACGGCAAAATAGACGACGCCGGCGATGTAAAACAGGTAGAAGATACCGGCGGCGGCGAAATTAGGTTTGGGCAACAGAAGCGGGCCGATCTCGCGCTTGTAAAAGCTCGATGACTTCGACAGCCAGACGAAATCCAGACCAAAAAAGACAATGGCCGTGCCGATATAGGCGATTATCAATTCCATCGTCTTATTGTCCTTAAATGCCGAGAACCGGCTGCAACAGGCGGACCAGCCAACTCTTGAATTTCAGTGGTGCGTCCGTCACCGCAAGGCAGATGCAGTCTTCACCCTCACCCGCCACAGGCTGATGTGTCAGATCCTCATCCGCCTCTTCGAAGTCCCCACGGCGAAACACGTCCTTGCCATCCATGAAGCTTCCGGCCAGCACGACCGTCAGTTCCCGTCCACCGTGGCTGTGTTCCGGTACGGGCTTGCCCGCCGGTATGCGCAGCAAGCGGACGATCGCCTCACCATCGCTGGTGGGAATAGGAAAGTGGTAAGCGCCGGGACCAAGCTGTTTCCATTTCAGCACGTCCACATCGCCACCCGCATAGGAGCGCAACGGTTCCGGCAAAACGGCGTTGATGGACTGCTTGGCTGGCAACTCAGAAACCACGGTCTTCATGTTCGGCTGCAACAGCGTGCGTATCTTTTCCCAATCGGCACCGGAAGCATCCCGCGTGGGGCCGATATCATCCAGAAGCGCGCCGCCGGTCATTTCCATCGCGGAAAGTCGCTGGCGGCTCTCGGGACACAGGGCCAGATGGGTCGAGACAGCTAGGCTCCAGCTTTCGCCTAAGCTTCCCGAAGCGTAATCCAACAGCAACTCATCGCTAACGTGGTGCCGTACACTCATGTGCGTGACTCCAGTGCAGTCCGCAGCTTGGCGAAGGCCAGCCGAATGCGTGATTTGACGGTACCCACGGGAAGGCCGAGTTGTTCGGCGATCGCGCTATGGGATACTTCATCGAAAAATGAGCGTTTCAACAGATCAAGCTGTTCCTGTGGCAACTGCGCCAGCGCGCGGTGCAGACGTTGTGCATCCTGCACCTCTTCAAGCTGCGTATCGGCAGCAGGCGCATCGTCCTTCACGAAGGCCGGATCGTTGAAATCGAATTCCGGACGCTTGTTCTTGCGGTGTGCATCTATGCGCAGATTTCTGGCAATTCTGAATATCCAAGCCGAGACGTTGCCGCGGGCGGGGTCGAACAAGGCAGCCTTGTTCCAGACCGTTATCATGGTTTCCTGCATCAGTTCCTCGGCGGCCTGTGCATCGCGCACCTGCCGTAACATATAAGTCCGCACGCGCGGTCCGTAATACCGGAAAAGCGTCTCGAAAGCCTCGACGCTTCGCTCGGAAGCAACTGCCCTTATCAGGGCCGGACATTCGCTTTCGATATTGTTCTTGGCGATATCATTCATGCGGATCGGCTTCACTCCGCTTCCAAACAGCTTGCCCGCAACCGGACTGTTCCGCTCGCGCGTCATATATTGCCATGCAGGGGCAGCTATGGAAACGTTTATTGTCATGAAACGGATTACGCCGGCAGATCATCAGCGGATCACCCCGAACAAAAAAATGCGTGTTCAGCAATCCACTGGCTCGCCCCGCTCGTATTGACTGACATAATAAATGCGGAACCGACATCATGGACGTCACAACAGCCACCAGCAACAAGCCTGCCCGACGCCGCATCGCCGTCATCGGCTCTGGCATATCAGGCCTTTCCGCCGCTTGGTTGCTGGACAAGTCCGCGGATGTGACATTGTTCGAAGCCGAAGGCAGGCTCGGCGGCCATGCCAACACGGTTTCCGTGGACCAGCCCGGCAAGGCGGCGATTGCCGTCGACACCGGCTTTATCGTCTATAACGAGCGCAATTATCCAAACCTTGTGGCATTGCTCGACCATTTGGGCGTCGAGACGTCTGCCTCCGACATGTCCTTTGCCGCATCACTGCGCGGCGGGCAGATGGAATATTCGGGCACTGATATCAACGGCCTTTTCGGACAGCGATCCAACCTACTGCGCCCGCGCTTCTGGTCGATGGTGCGCGATGTGATGCGCTTTTACAAACAGGCCCCCGATCTTCTCAAGGACCCGTCGTTGCAGACGATCAGCCTGGGTGATTACCTCGACGCGAACGGTTATTCCCTAAGCTTCGTTGACGACCACCTGCTGCCGATGGGTGCTGCGATCTGGTCGACGACGGCAGCCGATATGCGCAGCTACGCCTTGCAGGCCTTCATCCGCTTTTTCGTCAACCACGGACTTGTGCAGCTTGCCGATCGCCCGCAATGGCGCACCGTCAAAGGCGGAAGTCGCGAATATGTCTCGCGCCTGATGTCTCAGTTCAGAGGAACGGTTGTTGTCGACAGCCAGATTGCAGGCGTGCAGCGCAGCGGCGATGGTGTGAAGGTGCTGGACCGCGCGGGTCAGCTTTTGACATTTGACGATGTGGTTATCGCCACTCATGCCGATCAGGCTCTGGCCCTGTTGCCGGATGCGGATGAGCAGGAGCGCTCGTTGCTGGGCGCTTTCGACTATACCCGCAACGCCGCCGTGCTGCATTCCGACGAAAGCCTGATGCCGAAACGCCGCAATGTCTGGTCCAGCTGGAACTACCTCAGCGAGCCCAACTCCACCGGCACCGAACAGTTGTGCGTGACCTACTGGATGAACCGGCTTCAGAACATCGATGAGAAAACACCGCTGTTTGTCACACTCAATCCGTCTCGCCCCATCGATCCGGCCAAGCTGATCCGCGCCTTCGATTATACGCATCCGCTGTTTGACACCAAGGCACTCGACGCGCAAAAGCAATTGTGGAGCCTGCAGGGTCGGCGCAATACGTGGTTCTGCGGTGCCCATTTCGGCAGCGGCTTCCATGAGGATGGTCTGCAATCGGGCCTTGCCGTGGCCGAAGCGCTGGGCGGCGTCAGACGTCCGTGGACCGTCGAAAACGAATCCGGCCGCATCTTCCTCGCCCCGGAAAAGGCGCTGGCATCATGACGTTGCGCTCCGCCATCTATGCCGGACACGTCGTGCATGCGCGCCACCGCCCGCACGCCCACAAAATGCGCTACCGCGTATTTTCGCTGCTGCTGGATTTGGATGAGTTGCCGCTGCTGGACAAGGGCTTGCGCTTGTTCGGCTATAACAGATGGTCAGTGTTCAGCTTTCACGACAGCGATCACGGGGTCGGCGAAAAAGGTGGCCTGAAGCGCTGGGTCGCGCACCATTTGGCGGATGCAGATATCGACGTTCCGCAGGACAAGCTGCGTGTGGACATGCTGTGCTACCCGCGCATCTTCGGTTACGTCTTCAATCCTCTGACCGTGTATTTTTGCCATGACGAAGACCGCCTTGTGGCCATTCTCTACGAAGTCAGAAACACCTTTCACGAGCGCCACACCTACATCATTCCAACCGGTGCCAACCAGAACGGCACGGTGCGGCATTCCTGCGCCAAGGAAATGTATGTTTCGCCCTTCGTGCCAATGGAATGCACCTATGATTTCCGCATTCTGCCGCCCTCTGAAAAGGTTCTGGTCGCTATCAACGAGCGCGATCAACAGGGTGATCTGCTGTTCGCCTCCTTTGCTGGCGAGCGTCGTCCATTGACGGGCGTTGCACTGCTGCGCGCCCTGCTGTCATACCCGCTGATGACCTTGAAGATCATGGGCGCAATCCACTGGGAGGCCCTTTTGCTATGGGCAAAAGGCAATCCGATCTATCGCCACAAGGCTGCAAAAAACCGCGTTGCCAGCTCTATCGTCGCGCAACATGCGGGAACCATGGGAGACTTGAAAAATGAGCCACGCTGAGCAGGAGACTGTACCGTTTCTCATGGAAGACGCACCTCTTTGGCAGCGAATGATCTGCCGCCGTTTGAACAACATGACCCAAGGCCGCCTGACTGTCATTTTTCCGGGCGGCTATGAATACGTCGTCAAGGGCAGTGAGCCCGGCGCACACGGTGTGATATCGCTCAACCGCGGCCGCGTCGTGCGCCGGTTGTTGATGGGCGGCAGCCTCGGCTTTGCCCAGGCCTATATCGACGGAGATTGGGATACGCCCGACATCGCGGCGCTTCTGGAAGTCGCTATCGCCAACGAGAAGAACTGGTCTTCAGTCTCCGAGCCATCGAAAATCTTCTCCGCCTTCGCCTATCTCCGCCACCGCCTGCGCCGCAATTCGAAGTCCGGCAGCCGCCGCAACATTTCCTTCCACTATGATCTCGGCAATCGTTTTTATTCGACTTGGCTGGATGAAACGATGACCTATTCCTCGGCCCTGTTTCAGACGCCGGGACAAAGCCTGGCAGATGCGCAGAACGCCAAATATGACCGCATTGTCGAGCAGTTGAAGATCGGTCCTGACGATCACGTTCTGGAAATAGGCTGCGGCTGGGGCGGTTTTGCCGAATACGCCGTTGGCAAGACGGGATGCCGTGTCACCGGCCTTACCCTTTCGCGAGAGCAGGCCGATTTCGCGAAAAACCGTCTCGCAAAGGCCAGCATGTCCGACCGCACCGACATACGCCTCGAGGATTACCGCGATTGCCAAGGCCGTTATTCCAAGATCGTCTCGATCGAGATGTTTGAAGCGGTGGGTGAGGAAAACTGGCCGACGTATTTCCGCCGCGTGCGGGAGTTGCTGGCTCCCGGCGGCGAGGCCATGGTGCAGGTCATCACCATCGATGAAACCCGCTTCGATGACTATCGTCGTAACGCCGACTTCATCCAGACCTACATTTTCCCGGGCGGGATGCTGCCAACCATCACTGCCTTCCGCGAAGCTGCCGCAGTCGAGGGCTTTACTGTGCCGGATATGCTGCGTTTCGGTAAGGATTATGATCACACGCTGATGCTGTGGGACCGTGCCTTCGTCAACAATTGGCAACGCATAGAGCCCCTCGGTTTCGACGAGCGCTTCCGCAGGATGTGGCAATATTACCTTCACTACTGCGCAGCCGGTTTCCGGGCGGGGACAATCGATGTCGTTCAGTTTCAGCTGAAAGCGTTCTGATTTCTGCCTCATGCGACAGGGCACAATATGCTCGTGCACAACGAAAAATAGAAGCTTCATGGAACTTCGCAAAGACACTCACGTTACGATGAGTGTCTTTATTTTAGCATCGAACGTTTCGGAACAGACTTTCCGGCTCGTCCGGTTCTCAACGCGGAGTATGTTCCATGAACCAGATTATCTACATCGTCGGCCTCGTCGTTATTGTTCTCGCCATTCTGTCCTTCTTCGGATTTCGCTAATAACAACTTTAAGATTGTAAATTTGAAAAAGTGAAATATCCTCCCTAACGGGAACCATGTTGACGCTCAGTACGTTGACATGGGCTGTTAGGGAGGCGTCCGATGAAACTGACAAGATGGACAGAGCCTGTCGAAGTGAATTTCGACACAACGAACAAGAACATTATTGCCGGGCCGTTCGATGCCCTGGCACTTCTCACTGAAGATTGGCCGCATACGCGCGGGCTGACGTTCGTTCGAGCCCGTAGCGCCTGCCGCGCAGCGCTTGACGGACGCAAGACACCCGAAGAAGCACGCAAGTGCTTCGAGGATGCCGTCTCGGAAGCGAGAAGCAAAAAGCCTCATTGAGCAGAGATCAAAGCTAATGAGCAAATGGCCCCTTATGGGGCCATTCGTGTTGCTAGAAATTTGTTTTGAGAAACTGTCGTCACCGACAAAACTCTTTGCCGGGCGACATGCCGCCCAAACGTAGTGATGGCCCCGATCGGGGCCATCGTTTCGTCCTCGGATGTTACATCCAGTACGGCGGTACGCCATAATAGTCGTAGACCTTCCGGTCATCATTGCCGAACATGCTATCATCGTCGCGATTGGCATATCTCGGACCGTTCTCGATCTGCTCTTTCGTCAGATCGATGCGATAGCCATCAAGCTCTTCGTCATAGTGCAACTTTTCCCATGGCAGTGGGTAGTAATCGTCACCAATCCCTAGGAATCCGCCGAAGCTAAGAACAGCATAGGCAACGCGACCGCCACGCTTTTCGAGAATAATGCGCTGGATGGAACCAATCTTCTTGCTATCGGCACCGTATACGCTTGTACCCTCGACTTTATCACTGGCGATAAAGCTTGGTGTATCCTTGACGTAAGGGTCCTGACCGGCGCGAGGTTCATGATGTACCATAACGTATTTCCTCCTTAGGTTTTGTATTCGTTATGGTTTGTAAACCCAGCGACGCCGAAATCGTTCCGTTAAAGTGTCCACAACGTGATGTCCGAACGTCGTATCAAGCGTTTGGAATTCTCCTCAATGCCAGTCGAGTTTGTCTACGTTTTCACGAAACGCAAAGCGCAGCAGGTGACTTTCGACGACCGATTTCGCCCGCTCGAGTTTCTCTTCGTCCGGCGCAGTCACGGCAATCTTCAGGCTTGCCGGTTCCGCATCGAGGCTGGCAGTGCCGAAATCGAAGGCGCACTCCCCGTGACTATCGGAGTAGTTGACCTCGATCTTATGCGCGAAATGTTTGAAAAGCTGGACGAGATATTTGCCGCCGCTTTCCGTTACCAGTTCAGATTTTGCTTCCAGCATATCGCTTCCTTCCATATAAACATGATTAATTTTATCATGATTATTCGCAGCGAAAAGATTTGGCAAATGAAAAGACGGTCACAAAGCGCGGATCGTTTACGTCCGCACACGGCCAACACGGGCAAGCAACACCACGGGCAGAATGCCGATCAGCACGATGGCCAGTGCCGCAATGGAGGCTTCTTCGTAGGTGCCACGTGCCGCTTCCCCATAGAGATGGGTGGCGAAGGTTTCGAAATTCAGCGGGCGCAGAAGCAGCGTGGCTGGAAGTTCCTTCACGCAATCTACGAACACCAGCAATGCGGCAGCAGCCATCGCCGCTTTCGACAATGGCAGGTGAACGCTGCGGAAAGTGGCGGTCGCGGTGCGGCCAAGGGTGCGCGACGCCTGATCGAAGGAGAGCGGAATGCGGCTGAGCCCCGCATCGATGCCGCCACCTGCAATCGTCAGAAAACGTGTCACATAGGCAAAGATCAGCGCAGATCCGCTGCCGATCAGCAAGAGACCGGTCGATACGCCGAACCATTGCTGGATTGTTTGATCGACAAACCGGTCGAAACCACCCAGCGCGATCAGCACGCCAATGGCGATGACGGTTCCGGGTGCGGCATAGCCGACCGTCGCCAGGCGGAAGGACCAAAGCGACACCTTGCCGGGTGACAAGCGCATCGCATAGGCAACCACCAGCCCCGCGCCGACAGTTACGACGGTGGCAATTCCGGCAAAGACGATGGTATTCGCCGCCTCTCCGGCAAAGCGCGACGACAGGCCACTGAATTGGAACCGCTTCAAGGCCTCGACCACAAGGTAGGTGGCCGGCGCGACAAAGCCGATCAGGATCGGGACCGTTCCAAGCCCGAAGGCCAGCCAGCCGCGCAGGCCTTGGAGCTGAAGCGGGGCCAGAACGGCGCTTTTCTGGGCTGACGTAGAATAGCGTTGGCTGCGGCGCGCCCATCGTTCCATCGCAACTAGGGCTACGACCAGAAGCAGCATGAACAGGGCAATCTGTGACGCGCCGGGCAGATCCGACTTGGTGACCCAGGTCGTGTAGATCGACACGGTCAGCGTACGCACGCCCAAGAATTCCGATGCACCGATATCGTTCAGCGCTTCCATCAACGCCAGGCTCACACCAACGGCAATGGCAGGCCGGGCAAGTGGCACTGCCACTTTGAGAAACAGGGCGTGTCTTGAGGTGCCGAGCATACGCGCGGCATCCAGAAGATTTCCGGCCTGCGTCAAAAACATCGCCCTGACAGGGATATAGACGTAAGGATAAAGCACGAAACCGAGCAAAAGGATGCAGCCCGTCATCGAGCGGATATCCGGCAGCCGAAATTCGCGTGGGCTGGAATATCCGAGCAGAAATCGCACCGCTCCCTGCACCGGCCCGAGCGGGTGCAGAATATCGAGATAGGTATAGGCGATGATGTAGGTGGGCATCGCCAGTGGCAGTAGCAAAGCCCACTCCAGCAGCTTTCGTCCGCGAAAATCATAGGCGCTGACCAGCCAGGCACTTGTCGTGCCGAGAATGCCCGCCAGTAGGCCAACGCCCAGCAGAAGGATCAGCGTTTCAGGAAGCGCCGTTGCCAGAACGGTGTCGGTCAGATGCTGCCACAGCCCCGATGATCCCTTGATAGCTTCGGATAGCAGCGCCAGAACCGGCAACATGGCGAGTGCGGCGATGATGCAGGATGCCAACAGCCACCAGAATGCGGAGGTTATTCGCACTCTGGGTTTTGACGGAGTCGCCGTGCTGATGTTGGAAACCATGCTGATCGTAAAGTTTTGCCGTTTGGAAACACCGGCTGCTTGAAACAGGCAAGGCACCCGCTTGAAAACGGGTGCCTGACATAGAGATGGGTGAAGAGGCTGCCTTCCCCTCCTCCGTCATACCGGCCTCGAGCCGGTATCCAGTACCGCGCGTCTGCGCGGTGAAAGAGTCTTTCAACCTAATGACTTGGGCTGACTGGACCCCGTATCGAGTACGGTGTGACGGAGCATGAGGAAACGCAATCCCAAAGAAAGAGCGCCCTTAATTGTCGAAGCCGACCTTATCCACCAGCTGGCTGGCTTCCTTGCGGTGGGACACGATTTCCGTCAGCGGCTTGCTGTCGATCTTCAGGTCACCGAAGGATGCGACGATCTTGTCGAGACCAGCGCCCTTTTTGACAGGATATTCGTAGTTGGCTTCGGCATAAATCTTCTGGGCTTCATCAGACACCAGATATTCGAGAAGCTTCACGGCTTCGGCCTTGTTCGGCGCGTTCTTGGCAACAGCTGCACCAGAAACATTCACTTGCGTACCGCCATCCTTGAAGGTTGGCAGAACGACCTTGATGGCCTCGCCCCACTTGACCTGATCTTCGCCACCCTTGCCAGAGCGCATCAGGCCGACATAGTAGGAATTGGCGATGCCGATGTCGCAAATGCCGCCGAGGATGTCCTTGGCAACATCACGGTCGCCACCGCCAGCCTTGCGGGCCAGATTGTCCTTCACGCCTGCCAACCACTTTTCGGTCGCTTCAGCGCCGTGGTGAGCAATGTAATCGGCAAAGAGTGCCGTGTTGTAGGGATGCTGGCCGGCGCGGATGCAAACCTTGCCCTTCCACTTGGCGTCAGCAAGGTCTTCGTAGTTGAACGAGGAGACATCAACATCCTTGGCGGCGTAGAGAACGCGGGCGCGCATGGAAAGCGCAAACCAGTTGCCCTTAGCGTCGCGCAGTTCAGCTGGGATGGCCTTGGTCAGCACGTCGGATTCGACCGGCTGCGTCACACCCTTGTCGACCAGATCAACCAGATTACCGGCATCCACCGTCATCAGAACGTCAGCGGGTGAGCTTGCGCCTTCGCTGAGAACGCGCTCGGCGAGACCGTCCTTCAGGAACACGGTGTTGACCTTGACGCTGCTTTCCTTGGTAAAGGCTTCGAGCAGCGGCTGGATCAGCGCTGGTTCGCGCGTCGTATAGATGTTCAGCTCCGCCGCGTTTGCGGCAACCGTGCTTGCCAGAAGCGCGATCGCGGTAACGGTCAATGATGTCATGTCTATCCCCCTCGTGACGTGAAAATGATGTTGGAGATGCATGCACCATACCTGATCGATTAAATCAAGTTATAACCAGTGGTTTTTAGGGGGATATCATCACTATGAGTTGAATATGATGCCTTTTAAAGGATAGAAAAAACGAAATTCAATCGGAAGTAAACATCAGGACACTGTCCTTCGCGATCGAAATGCTGACATCTCGGACATCCACAGGGCTTCGGCGCATGCTGCGAACCCGCAAATCCTGCGCAAGACCCCCGACGCTGACCGACACCTGCTCGATCTCACCCATGAACACCCGGTTGGTGATCCGCCCGGAAATATCCGTGCCAGTGTCAGGGGTCGAAATGGTGATCGAACTGGGGCGGATATAGGCGAAGGCTTTGGCGCCCTCGCGCAGATCGCCCTTATGAGGAAAGTCACCGATCGGCGTGTTGAGATGACCGTTTCTGACCGTGCCCTCCACCTTGTTGAAGGCGCAGAAGAAATCGGCAGCATAACGGCTGACGGGATTGTCGTGCAGCTCGTAGCCCGTGCCGCTCTGCACGATCCGGCCATTTTGCATGAGGACCACGCGGTCGCCTGCCGAAAGCGCCTCTTCCGGGTCATGCGTTACCATGATGGCGGTGGTTTTCAGGTCACGCAGCAGACCGAGTGTTTCCTCGCGCACACTGTCGCGGAGCCCGCGGTCGAGGTTGGAGAAAGGCTCATCCATGAGCAGGATGTCCGGCTTGGGAGCCAAGGCCCGCGCCAAGGCGACACGCTGCTGCTCGCCACCGGACAATGTGTGTGGGTAACGCTTGGCCAGCTCCGTCAAGCGCACATGCTCGATCATATCGGCAGCTCTTGCCCGGGCTTGCGGCTTCGTCAGACCTTTCAAGCCGAACAGCACGTTCTGCTCGACCGTCAGATGCGGAAACAGCGCGTAATCCTGAAAAACGAAACCGATGCGCCGCTTTTCCGGCTCCATGAAGGTCGTCGGCCCTGCGATTTCCCGCCCGTTCATCATGACGGCACCGACATCCGGCGTCTCGACACCGGCTATGATGCGCAGGAGAGTGGATTTGCCGCAACCGGACCGACCGACCAGACATATGATCTCACCGGGCATGACTGCCAGATCGATATCTTCAAGCACGTCGACGTTGCTAAAACGCTTTCCGATGCTGTTGAGCTGTAGCGCGGCGATATCCGACATTTGCCATTTCCATATGCTTTCCCTGTGGTTTGTTGATTGCGCAAATCAGGATTAAAGTCAAAAGCCAATCCTTTTCCGCACCGCAAGGGATGCCTCCACATCAGCCTTTGGATTTGAAGGAGCGATAGTTGACGTTTACGTCAAAGTTAAATACGCTGATGTGAGTAGATGGTTTTGGAGGCTTCATCTACGATTGCAAAATGAACGAATGCATGACTGTTTGGCTGAGGAGCTCGCAGATAGGATTGCAGATTTTGCAAATGCCGGCATGGGAGGACAGAATGAGCGACATGAATTTGGGATTCGAGGAAACGCGCATTATACCGCGCCCCTGGCTTGCCTCATATCCGCAAGGCGTGCCTGCGGAGCTTCCCGACCCCAGCTATTCTTCTCTTGCAGAACTTCTGGAAAAAAGCTGCACGCTTTATGCGGATCGCAAGGCATTTTCCAGCATGGGCAAGTCGCTGACCTACCGCCAGCTCGAGGAGCAGACACGCAAGGTCGGTGCCTGGCTTCAACAGATCGGCCTGGTAAAAGGCGACCGCGTTGCGGTGATGATGCCCAACATTCTCCAGAACCCCGTTGCGACCTATGCCATCCTTCGGGCGGGGCTGACAGTGGTGAACGTCAACCCGCTTTACACGCCGCGAGAGCTTGCGCATCAGCTCAAGGATTCCGGTGCCAAGGCGCTGTTCGTGCTGGAAAATTTTGCCAATGTGGTTCAGCAGACGCTGCCGCACACCGATGTCAAACACGTCGTGGTCGCCACGATGGGCGATCTGCTCGGCTTGAAGGGTCATATCGTCAACCTCGTGGTGCGCAAGGTCAAGAAGATGGTTCCGGCATATTCCCTGCCGCAGGCCGTCAGCTTCAAGGATGTGCTCAACCAATCCCGCAATCTTCAGCTAAAACCGGCGCAGATCGGCCGGGAAGATGTGGCCTTTCTGCAATATACCGGCGGCACGACGGGCATCTCCAAAGGCGCGGTTCTGACCCACGCCAACCTGTTGGCCAACAAGCAGCAGATTTCGCTGTGGATGGACGCTGTCTTCCTGCACAAAAAGCGGCCCGAGGTGTTGAATTTCATCTGCGCTCTGCCGCTCTACCATATCTTCGCGCTGACCGTGAATTCGCTGATGGGCGTGGCACTTGGCGGGCACAATCTGCTCATCGCCAACCCGCGTGACATTCCCGGCTTCGTCAAGGAGCTCTCCGGCTACACACCGCATGTGTTTCCAGCCATCAACACGCTGTTCAACGCCCTGTTGAACAATGAGGATTTCCGCAAACTCGACCTCTCCTCGCTGGTTTTGGTCATGGGCGGCGGCATGTCCGTGCAGCGGCCCGTCGCAGAACGTTGGGCGTCGGTGACCGGCACCCATATCTGCGAGGGCTACGGTCTTTCGGAAACCTCGCCCGTCGCCACGGTCAACCCTCTGGGCCGAAGCGACTTCAGCGGCACCATCGGTCTGCCAGTCCCATCGACCGACATCGACATTCGCGACGATGACGGCAATAGCCTGGCGCTCGGCGAAGTCGGTGAAATCTGCATTCGCGGCCCGCAGGTCATGGCCGGTTACTGGCAGCGCCCGGACGAAACCGCCAAGGTCATGACACCGGATGGTTTCTTCCGTTCCGGCGACATGGGCTTCATGGATGACGCCGGTTATACCAAGATCGTGGACCGCAAGAAGGACATGATCCTGGTGTCCGGTTTCAACGTCTACCCCAATGAAATCGAAGAGGTGGCGGCTGGCCACCCCGGCGTACAGGAATGTGCAGCCGTTGGTGTCACCGATGAACATTCCGGCGAAGCGGTAAAGCTTTACGTGGTCAAAAAGGACCCTGCCTTGACCGCCGAAGACCTCAAAGCCTTTTGCGCGATCAGCCTGACCAACTACAAGCGCCCCAAGCATATCGAGTTCATCGCGGAATTGCCCAAGACCAATGTCGGCAAGATTCTGCGCCGCGAACTTCGAAAGCTGGCTAACTGATTGGTGTGCTTTGCGATATTTCAATCGATTTGATGATAGCGCCTTGATTTAGCCCGATGAAAAAGAATAGTTTCCTCATCCTTTCCCGGAGCATGAGGAGCATTCCATGCAGGCCATCGTCGAAAACCTGAAATCCACCGCCGCGAAGACCAAGGCCACCGATCTTCGCGCCGCTTTCGCCGCCGACGATAAACGTTTCGAACGGTTCAGCGCCCGCTTCGACGATCTGGTGATGGATTACTCCAAATGCGCGGTGAATGAAGACGTTTTGTCGCTTCTCGAAAAGCTTGCCATCGATGGCGGCGTCGAGACCAAGCGCGAGGAGATGTTCTCCGGCAAGGAGATCAACTTCACCGAGGGCCGCGCCGTGCTGCACACCGCACTTCGCAACCGTTCAAACACGCCTGTCCTCGTTGATGGTAAGGATGTGATGCCTGATGTGAACGGCGTCCTTGCCGCCATGGGCAAATTTGCCGATGCCACCCGCTCCGGTGCGCTCAAGGGTGCGACGGGCAAGAAGATCACCGATATCGTCAATATCGGTATCGGCGGCTCCGATCTCGGCCCGGTCATGGCAACGCTGGCGCTGGCACCGTTTCATGATGGTCCGCGCGCGCATTTCGTCTCCAACATCGATGGCGCACATATTGCCGATACCCTGAAGCTGGTCGATGCAGAAACCACGCTTTTCATCATCGCATCGAAAACCTTCACCACCATCGAGACGATGACCAATGCGGCGACGGCCCGCAAATTCATCGCCGACACGCTGGGCGAAGACGCCGTCAAACATCACTTCTGCGCCGTTTCCACAGCTCTCGACAAGGTTGCCAAGTTCGGCATCGATAGCGAACGCGTCTTCGGTTTCTGGGATTGGGTGGGTGGTCGCTACTCCATCTGGTCGGCCATCGGCCTGCCGCTGATGATCGCCATCGGCCCCGACAATTTCGGCAAGTTCCTGGATGGCGCCCACGCCATGGACACGCATTTCCGTCAGGCACCGGTGCGCCAGAACCTGCCCATGCTGCTCGGCCTCATCGGTTTTTATCACCGCAACGTGCTGGACTATTCGACCCGCGCCATTCTGCCCTATGATCAGCGGCTGTCGCGCTTCCCGGCCTATCTGCAACAGCTCGACATGGAATCAAACGGCAAGGGCGTCACCATCGATGGCACACCCGTCGAAGGCCAGTCCGGCCCGGTTGTCTGGGGGGAGCCTGGCACCAACGGTCAGCACGCTTTCTACCAGCTCATCCATCAGGGCACGAGCGTCATTCCCGCCGAATTCATGATTGCCGCCAATGGTTTTGAGCCGGAACTGCGCCACCAGCACCAATTGCTGATCGCCAATTGCCTTGCGCAATCGGAAGCCCTGATGAAGGGCCGCACGCTGGCAGAAGCGAAAGAACAGCTGACATCCAAGGGCATGGACGACAAAAAAGCCGATTTTATTGCCCCTCACCGCGTCTTCACCGGCAACCGCCCCTCGATCACCTTCGTCTACGACACGCTGACGCCGTTTGCGCTCGGTCGCCTGATCGCGCTTTACGAACATCGTGTGTTTGTTGAAGGTGTTCTGTTCCGCATCAACTCCTTCGACCAATGGGGTGTGGAACTGGGCAAGGAACTCGCAACCGGCCTGCTGCCTGTCGTGGAAGGCAAGGAAAGCGCTGAAGGTCACGACAGCTCGACGCAGGGCCTGGTGAAAACATTGGCCGGACTGGCGAAAAACGGCTGAGTTGCCTTACGCAAAGATGACAGCTTGAGACAACAGACAAACCCGCCGATCTATCCGGCGGGTTTTGTTTTGGTCCATTGCTTCATTGGCCCAACGTTTGAAAATCGAGCGGAAAACCCTATTATCGCTTGGAATTGCGGCTTCGCACCGATATGGAATCAGAGGCCCTCGCATCGACAGGAACAGGCCTGGTGTTTTCGACCGTCATAAACAGGACAGACCGTCAGGATGCGGATGCGCAGAGCGAAGCGCCCGGCCTGACACAAGGCCTGTCCGGCCGCCTGCTTTTGTTGACGGTCATTTTCGTCATGATCGCCGAAGTTTTGATTTTCGTGCCCTCCGTCGCCAATATGCGCCTGTCATGGCTGCGTGACAGACTGAACACGGCTGCCGCCGCTGGCGTCGTGATCGATGGCTTGCAGACCGAATTGCCCCGAACCGTACAGAACGACACGCTGCTGGCGACAGGTGCCAAGCTGATCGCCCTGAAGAAGGACGGAACCTCCACCCTTCTTGCCGCCACCGAGGTGCCGCCCAGCGTCGATGAGCAATATGACCTGTCGGACGTGTCGCAACTGGCGGCGGTGCGCGATGCCTTTTCGGTTCTTCTGTTCGGCGGAAACCGCGTCATTCGCGTCTTCGATGTCATCGGTGACAGCAACATGATCATCGAAATTGTCATCGGAGAACACAAACTCCGCGCGGCGATGATTGCCTATGCCGGCAACGTATTGATGATTTCGGTGGCCCTGTCGCTCATCACCGCGAGCCTGATTTTCGTATCAATCAACCGCATTCTCATCCGCCCCATCCGCCGCCTGACGCTGGGCATGCAGGGTTTTTCCGAACAGCCGGATGATCCGTCACGCGTGTTCAAACCGGAAGAGGGCAGCGACGAACTGGCCGTGGCCGGACGCCATCTGGCCGACATGCAGACGCAACTGCAAAAAACGTTGAAACAGCAGAAGAACCTTGCCGATCTGGGCTTGGCCGTTTCCAAGATCAATCATGACATGCGCAATATTCTGTCTTCAGCACAGCTGATGTCGGACCGTCTTGTGGATGTGGAAGACCCGATGGTGCGCAGTTTCGCGCCAAAACTGCTTCGCACCATAGACCGCGCCGTTGGCTACACCAGCGAGGTTCTGGCCTACGGCCAGGCAACCGAAGGCGCACCGAAGCGACGCTTGATCGAACTTGACGAGCTTGTGCAGGACGTCAAGGACGTGCTGGCGATCGATCCTGTAAGCGGCATCGAGTTCGTTGACAACGTCCCGCCCGATTTGCGCATCGATGCCGACGGCGAACAGCTGTTTCGCGTTCTCTACAATCTCTGCCGTAATTCCGTGCAGGCGCTGCAGCAGGCCAGCGGTGATGACCACGCACATAAACGGCTGACGATCGCCGCACAGCGCAATGCAGACGTCGTCAGCATCGTCATCGATGATAACGGACCCGGCATGCCCCAGCGGGCCAGAGAGAACCTGTTCTCAGCCTTCAAGGGCTCCGCCCGCTCCGGCGGCACCGGCCTCGGCCTTGTCATCGCCCGCGAACTCGTCCTTTCCCATAAGGGCACCATTGCGCTGGTGGAAAAGTCCGGCCAGGGAACCCAATTCCGCATCGAAATCTCAGACCGCCCAGCCAACGAACCTCGTCAGCAAAACGGCGCGTGAGCATCGCTCAAATATGCGCGCTTGTTTGGCCCTTATCAAAAAACCAATTATTTCAATAGCATAGAAAATTCATTGCAGGAAAATGACAAATTCTCAGCGAAATCGCTTGCATTCAACATGAGGACGTTTTAGAGGATCGCCACGCCAACGGAACATGTTTCTGCGGCACGCACCCGTAGCTCAGCTGGATAGAGCACCAGACTACGAATCTGGGGGTCAGGAGTTCGAATCTCTTCGGGTGCGCCATTTCTTTTCCTAAATCAAACAAATGTTTAGCGTGTTTCAAACGGTCGTTTATTCTGACTGACTGGAGCAATTGCTAGGGGCTGACATGCATCGGCTCCCAAAGTGCAACCAGAAACTGGTCGGTACAATTCGACCGTTCACACTGGTTCGATCGATCCGCAAGGAACCACCGAACTAACCATTCGGCACGATGACCGAACGCACGCTATCCTCCCTTTATAAGTCGGATTTTTGATCTCAACGCATTCGGTGGCCCATCTGCCAGCTCGATCAAGGGCTACTGTGGCTCGTGAGCTAAGATTGAATCGCCTCAAGTGGCGGTCAGCCAGCTTGGAGACACCAGACCCGACTTTGAAGTCCTGTCACCGGAAATCCCGCCACTCCTGACGCCTTTAGTCTTGGGACGTCCATCGATTAAGCTAAATTAATTGTCGGACAGGCGCGCAAACATAAGCCAGTCACAGCAACAAGCTTGGCACAAGCTCAGTAACTTTAAATAAAATCCGTAAGTAACTCGAATCAAACGGCGACAAGAGAATGCGGGATAAAACTTCGGTGATACACGAGCTATGGCGAACGCGTTGAGATGAGTGATCTTGCCAGAACCAATATCCTTGCACATCGCGGCAGTTGGAACGACGACATTCCAAAGAATTCGCGCGAAGCACTTTCGCGTGCATTGTTGGCCGGTTTCGGCCTGGAGACGGATATTCGCGACCTCGATGGGACGCTCGTGATCTCCCATGATCCACCAAAGACGTCAGACGATATCATTTCATTTGATTGGCTCCTTGATTTTTACGTCTCCAACAATTGTAGCGGAATGCTCGCACTCAACATCAAGTCCGATGGTCTGGCGGTGATGAGTGAGGCTGCTCTTCGCCATTATGGCGTAACGCAATACTTCGTTTTCGATATGTCCATTCCTGACATGCTTGCTTATCTGAGGGCGGGTATGCCGGCCTATAGCCGCGTCAGCGAATATGAACCGAAACCCGCTTTGGCTGCGGAATGCTCCGGTATCTGGCTAGACAATTTCACGGGTGGTTTTCCCCAGGAAGCGGCTGCCGTTGAGCTCCATGGTCTTGGCAAGCCGATCGCAATTGTTTCCCCGGAACTTCACAAGCGGCCGCACGAAGCTTTTTGGAGTTCACTCAGGAATCAGGCCGGGCTGGATATGTCTTCCATATTGCTCTGCACTGATTTTCCAGATGAAGCGGCGTTATTTTTTGGGAGCCCGACATTATGATCAAAGCAGTTCTTTTCGATATGGATGGCGTCCTCATCGACGCCAAGGACTGGCACTACGAGGCGCTGAATCGCGCACTGGAATTGTTTGGCTACACCATCAGTCGCGAGTCCCATCTGTCGACTTTCGATGGCCTTCCAACACGCCGAAAGCTGGAGATGTTGACGGCGGCGCATGGTTTGCCGAAGGGGCTGGCTGATTTGATCAACAGTCTCAAGCAGAACTATACCATCGAGCTTACGCATTTGCGCTGCAAGCCGGTTTTCCATCATCAGAAAGCCTTGTCGCGTTTGCACAAAAGCGGTCGCAAGATCGCCGTTTGCTCGAATTCGATCCGCAACTCGATCGAAGTCATGATGCAGCTGGCAGCACTCACGCCCTTTATCGACGCAATCATTTCCAATGAAGATGTGGCCAAGGCCAAGCCTGATCCGGAAATGTATCTCTCAGCGATGCAGCGCTTCGGAGTCCAGCCGAATGAGTGCCTTATTCTAGAGGACAACGACCACGGCATCAGAGCGGCACGCGCGAGCGGCGGCCACGTGTTTGTCGTGGGAACACCCGCTGATGTGACGTATGAACGTATCATGGCGCGCATCAACGAGATCGAACTCGCAGAAATGACGCAGCTGCTTGCAGAGGGTGCGCAGTTGGATAGTGCTGCCGACACTCAAACTCTTCCGCGCAAAATAGCGTAACATCAGTCAGGATTCGCTATGCAAATTCTCATGCCGATTGCCAGCCGCTCTCAGTTCTTTCCAGAACAGGAGTATTTCTTTCCAAAGCCGTTGATCGAAATCGCCGGCAAGCCGATGATCGACTCGGTTGTTTCGGCATTGAAAGCATCGATACCTGACGCTCGTTTTTGTTTCATCATCTCGGCGGACGATGCTCGGCAGTTTTCACTCGATGAAACTCTGCGGATTATTGGTGGGCACCATACCAAGGTCGTTCAGCGCGCCGGTGAGACAAAAGGTGGGCTCTGCTCGGCCTTGCTCGCAGGCGATGAGCTGGATCTCGAACAGCCGCTGATCATCTGCAACAGCGATCAGATCATCAATGTTCCGCTGATGGATATACTGACGAAATTTCAGCAGGACGACGTGGCATCCGGCGTTATTACATTTCGTTCCGTGCACCCGCGGTGGTGCTACATCGTTCCGGATGAACATGGTCGTGTTGCCCAGGCAGCGGAAAAGCGCGTCGTCTCCGATATCGCGATCGCCGGGTTCTACTATTTCAAACGCGCAGGCGACTTCTTTGCAGCCGCACGCCGGGCCATTCTGAGCGGGGACGAAGTCGACGGGCAGTATTATTTCTCGGCAGCCCTCAACCAGATCATTCTCCAGGATGTGCCCGTCGCCTACGTGAAAATCGACGCATCGAAATACTACAGTTTCTACTCGCCGGAGAAGATCGCCGAGTTTGCTGCCACCGAACTTGCGACCAGCCTGCGGGATCGATCCGGCAACGAGGCGCAACTCAACGTTATGATACCTGCGGCAGGTGAAGGCAGCCGGTTCGCCAAGCAGAACTGGGGCAAGCCCAAGCCTTTC
This sequence comes from Agrobacterium sp. DSM 25558, assembly GCF_900100825.1. Lineage (NCBI taxonomy): Bacteria > Pseudomonadati > Pseudomonadota > Alphaproteobacteria > Hyphomicrobiales > Rhizobiaceae > Agrobacterium > Agrobacterium sp. DSM 25558. Next base: position 108,096 of record NZ_FMUD01000014.1, read on the forward strand.
ATCGACGTCAATGGGCGCATGATGCTCGAGCATGTCATCGAAAACGTTTGCACGCCGAACGCCAACACAACCGTTTTGCTGCGTGCCGAACATATAAAGGCCTGTGATGCCGGCGTGCGGCGGCTGAATGAGATCGGCGTTGCCATTCGTCCGGTCGATCGTTTGACCGAAGGCACGGCCTGCACGTTGCTGCTCGCGCGCAGCACCTTCGACAACGACCAGCCGATGCTTGTCGCCAATTCCGATCAGTGGGTGGACTTTGACTGTGACGCATTCGTCAAGGATTGCCTTGATCGCAAGCTCGACGGCTCTATCCTGGTGTTTCGCGATGCCGATATGGACCCGAAATGGTCTTTTGCAAAGGTCGATGAAAATGGCCTCGTGGTCGAAGTCGCAGAGAAAAAGCCGATTTCCGATCTTGCGACGGTGGGTATCTACCTGTTCCGCCGAGGCTCCGAGTTCGTTCGCGCCGCGATCGACATGATCGCCTGCAATGATCGGGTCAACAACGAGTTCTACACCTGCCCGGCCTACAACTACATGATTCGTAACGGTGCCAAGATCGGCGTCTACGAAGTTAGCCGAGATGCCATGAAGGGCCTTGGAACACCAGAAGATCTCACGGCATTTCTGATCGAAACCGGAGCACCTCTCTCGGCAGACGCACCCGTGGCGATGGTGGGCTGACGACGATGGTAGGCGGGGGCGTCAACATCATTGTTCCAATGGCCGGGCCAGATTTCGTCTCGGCGGATGGAGAGTTGAAAGCGCTCAAGGACATCGGCGGTACCGAGCCGTTCCTTCTGGCAACCCTGTCGCAGCGCCCGTGGGCGAAGCTCGCCGCTCCGACAGACTACACCTTCGTTCTGCATGATCGTGAAGAGACCCGCGCATTCGCTCAGAACCAACTGCAGTCCTGGTTTCCCGGCTGTCGAACGACATTCGTCTCTCATTTTACGGCGGGTGCCGCTCTCAGCAGTCTGGCGGGCGCAGCGGTGCAGCTTGGCAGCGACAATCGTCCTCTGCTGATCGACCTTGCCGATATTCTTTACACGACGGAGCTCGATCCAGCCCGCCATTTTGATCAGAACCCTGATGATGGCGGTATCGCGCTGACCTTCGCCAGCTCCAATCCCATGTACAGCTACTTGCGAAGAGACGAACGTGGCGATGTCATCGAGGCTGCTGAAAAGAAAGTGATTTCTGGCGAAGCGTCTGCTGGAACCTACGCATTCAAAAGCGGCTCGGTCTTTTTGAGAGCGATTGCCCACGCTTTGGAGAACGCGCCGACACAAACCTATCGCGATTTGTTCTTCGTCTGCCCGCTGTTCAATGGCGTGATTGCACAATCGCTCAAGGTGGCGGCGCACGGCGTTACGAATGTACGCGATGTGAAATCATGATGGCTTGCCTTGTCGAAAAGACACGCCACCGCAATGGGCTGTGAACGTTAAATAGCCTTCTAATCTTTTTTCTCACTAAGAACCGTCAAATATACAGAGGCACTTATGAAACTAGCTATCTTATTGCGTGGAAACAATTTTCTGGAAAAAGACCGTTACGGCTATTCAATGGATGCACGTGAAAATGCGGCATCGCTACTCGAAAAATTCCTACTGCCGATCCGACTGAAATACCCGGAAACCAAGCTGTATCTCGCGACATATGACAGCCCGATCTTGGAGGAGCTGAAAGAGCTCATCGCGCCCTGCGAGATGGTGATGCTTGATGCTGCGGGAAGTACGCAGATCGAGACGTTCAAGCAGGGGATGAGGCATGTCTTCGAAAACGACGACTGCGATGCGCTACTGGTCACACGCTTCGATCTCGATTTTAAAAAGAATTTTGACGATTGGGACATTCAAATCGATGACTCCTCCGTCTATTTCCCTTTCAAGGAAACAATGATCGGTTGGCGAGATCACCAGCGTGTTGGTGATGCCGTGCACATCATCGGTCGCAAAGCCATGAACGATTTCTTCAGCGCGATGATCATGAACCAACTCGCGCGAAGACCTGACCTGCACATGCTGTATTATTTCATGCGAACGCTGAACGGCAATATCCGGTTCATCACCGGTGGGCATTGGGATTCTAACTCGATGTTTGCCAATCCCGAATGCAATAATCCGCTCTACATGATTTTCAATCGGCCACGCTTGGAAACGCTGGCACCCTATACCGGAACGATGCCACAGGAAATCCGGGGGGAATAGCCCCGGCTACTCAAACGGGAAGGTTGCTCAATCCAAAGCGTTTGAAATCCCCTCTGCCTGAAGTGACCACATATGCCCGTTTCGCGACTGGCTTATGTGGGGCCATTCTGCAATAAGGGAGCAATTGATTGCTGAGGCTCTCGTTCGTCATTCTGACGATAGAACCTCCGCTCTGCTCCCGGAGTATTTGAATGGCCGCAAGGCTCGTCGCTTTCGTCACCCTGCTTGCCGTCCTTGCCAGCTGCGGCGGTCGTCCCATTGGTGTCATGACGCCGACCGGGCAAAGGGTGCAGGGCACGTCTGCGGTCAATCTTCTGGTTGCCACCACGCGGGCACCATCTGATGACAAGGCCATCCTGTTCGGGGGCGAGCGCGGCACGGGGCTGAAGGTTGATGCCATCTCTGTTTCCATTCCGCCAGAGGCCAACCGCAAGGTCGGTCAGGTGCAGTGGCCGAAGAAGCTGCCAGCAGACCCGTTGAAAAGCTTCACCACCGTTTCGGTTGAATCGCTGAAAAGTGATGCCGATAGCCAGAGCTGGATCAAGCGTAACAGCCTGAAAAACAAGCGTGTGCTGGTCTTCGTGCACGGCTTCAACAACCGCTACGAGGAATCCGTCTATCGCTTTGCGCAGATCGTCCACGATTCCGGGTCCGACGTATTGCCGGTGGTGTTTACTTGGCCATCGCGCGCCAGCGTGTTCGATTACAACTACGACAAGGAAAGCACCAACTATTCCCGCGATGCCCTGGAAGAAATGCTGACGCGACTGGCCAAGGACAATGCGGTCAGTGATGTCACCGTCATGGCGCATTCCATGGGGACATGGCTTGCAGTGGAGGCCCTGCGCCAGATGGCAATCCGCCACGGGCGCGTATATCCCAAGATCAACAATGTCATTCTGGCTGCACCCGATCTCGATGTGGATGTGTTTGCGCGCCAGTATGAAAGTCTGGGCAAGGAAAAGCCGAAGTTTACACTGTTCGTCTCTCAAGATGACAGGGCGCTCAGCCTTTCCCGGCGCATTTCCGGCAATGTCGATCGCCTCGGCCAGATCGACCCCGGCGCAGAGCCTTACAGAAGCCAGCTCGAAAGTGCTGGCATTACCGTTCTCGACCTCACCAAGCTGAAATCCGGCGATAGCCTCAACCACGGAAAGTTTGCCGAAAGCCCTGAGGTCGTGCGTCTCATCGGCGGGCGGTTGATCGACGGGCAGACTGTAACGGATTCCGATGTGGGTCTGGGTGAGGCCATCGGTGCCGTGGGCATTGGTGCCGCGCAGACGGTTGGTACGGCGGCAAGCGTCGTTGTCAGTGCGCCGATTGCTGTGTTCGATCCGCGCACGCGGGAAAATTACGGGCGGCAGGTCGAGCGTCTCGGCCGTTCTGTCGGCAACACGGTCGGTTCTGTCGGAGATACTGCAACCAGCGTGGTCGATCCGCAGGCGCTGAACAACGGCACAAGGCGCTCCAGCGATTGCAACCTTTCCGTCAATCGTGGGAATTCCGAATGCCGGGATCGCTGAACGCGTAATATACAAACAGTATTTTATTCGTTATGACCTGCCTGTCCTGATCTTATACCGGAGTGGTTTCCATGCGCTTCAGACGCACAATTCAGCTTCTCGATGTTCATTGCGAAGGTGAAATCGGGCGTGTGGCCACGGGTGGCGTGCCGAAAATTCCGGGCAACACGGTGGCCGAACAGCTGCACTGGCTGAATACGGATCCGAAAGGTGAAGAGCTTCGCCGCTTTCTGACGCTGGAGCCGCGCGGCGCGCCCATCGGCTCCGTCAACCTGCTGTTGCCGCCCAAGCACCCGGATGCGGATACCGCTTTCGTCATTCTCCAGCCGGATCAGGCGCATGCAAGCTCCGGCTCCAACTCCATCTGTGCCACGACAGCGCTGCTGGAAAGCGGCATGGTGGAGATGAAGGAGCCGGAAACCATCGTGATGCTGGAAACGGCAGCCGGTCTGGTGAAGGCCACTGCCACCTGCCGCGATGGCCGCTGCGAGAAGGTCAAGCTGACCATGGTGCCATCCTTCGTTCACGAGCTGGATGTCGAGATCGAAACGCCAGACTGGGGCCGCATCCGCATGGATATCGCCTATGGCGGCATATTCTACGCGCTTGTCGATGTGAGCCAAATCGGGCTCACCATCGACAAAGCCAATGCAGCAAAGCTGGTGGCGGCGGGCATGGTGCTGAAGGATATCGTCAACCGCGAGATACCCGTCGTGCATCCCGAAATCCCAGCCATCTCAGGCGTCGCCTATGTGATGTTCCGCGATACGGAAGCCGATGGCACCATCCGAACCTGCACCACCATGTGGCCTGGCCGGGCGGATCGCTCCCCCTGCGGCACGGGCAATTCCGCCAATCTGGCCACGCTGCACGCACGCGGTAAGGTGCAAGTGGGGGATACCTATACATCCCGCTCCATCATCGGCACGCAGTTCGAAGTCGGCTTATCTGCGGTCACGGAAGTTGCAGGCAAAGCCGCAGTCATTCCCACCATTACCGGGCGTGGTTTCACCTTCGGCCTGCATCAGGTCTGGCTTGATCCAAACGATCCGCTAGCGGACGGTTTTGCCATGACGGATGTCTGGGGTCCGCAGGCGGGCGCGATTTAACATCCGTTTTTGCGTCGGAAAAGTCGCTTAGGGCGCTGTCTTCTCGCGCTAAATGGTGTTAAACGGGCGCAATTCCAGCAAGCTCGAGGTTTCACGATGAAGTCGATCACCCTTCGCCGCCCTGATGACTGGCACCTGCATTTGCGCGATGGTGCAATGCTGGAAGGCGTGATTGGCGATAGCAGCCGCCATTTTGCCCGCGCCATCATTATGCCCAACCTCGTGCCGCCGGTGGTGACGACGGCTGATGCAATTGCCTACAAGGACCGCATCGTCAAGGCCATTCCAGCCGGTGATCGTTTCCAACCGCTGATGACGCTCTACCTCACCGAACATACCAGCCCCGACGACGTGGAAGAAGGCAAGACCAGCGGTCTCATCACTGCTGTCAAGCTCTACCCCGCCGGTGCCACCACCAATTCCCATGGCGGCGTGGGGAATATGGACAAGGCGATGCCGGTGCTGGAGCGCATGGCGAAGATCGGCCTGCCGCTCTGCGTCCACGGCGAAGTGACCACACCGGAAGTCGATATTTTCGACCGCGAAAAGGTCTTCATCGACACGGTTCTCGACCCGTTGCGGCAGCGCCTGCCGGAACTGAAGATCACGATGGAACACGTGACGACACAGGATGGTGTCGATTACATCAAGGCATCCAAGGCCAATCTCGCCGGATCGATCACCACCCACCACCTCATCATAAACCGCAACGCCATTCTGGTGGGCGGCATCAAGCCACATTATTATTGCCTGCCCGTTGCAAAGCGCGAAGAACATCGTCTGGCCCTGCGCGCTGCCGCCACCTCCGGGGACACGCGCTTTTTCCTCGGCACGGATTCCGCCCCGCATGTGGACCCGCTGAAGGAATGCGCCTGCGGTTGCGCTGGCGTCTACACCTCCATCAACACCATGAGCTGCCTTGCCCATGTGTTCGAGCAGGACAATGCGCTGGATAAGCTGGAAGCCTTCACCTCGCTCAACGGCCCGGCCTGGTATGGCCTGGCACCCAACGAAGACACGATCACGTTGGTCAAGCGCGATGAGCCGGTGAACTTCCCCGCCAAGATCGATACCGGCGCAGGCCCGGTCACGGTGTTCGACCCGATGTTCCCGCTGCACTGGGACGTTGCCTGAATTTTTCAATCGCTGCCGGTTTATCCGGCAGTTTTTTTATGCATTCGATGATCAAAAGAGGAAAATGCCGATGTCCCAGTTTACATTCACGGATCGCGCCCTTGTGGCTGAACTTGTTGCGAAGATGTTGTGGGAAATCAAGGCGGTGCATTTCAACTCGGAAAGCCCCTATACCTTCGCATCGGGCATGAAGAGCCCTGTTTATATCGACATGCGCAAGCTGATTTCCTACCCACGCATCCGCTCCGCCGTGATGGATTTTGCCGCAGCCAAGATCGTTGCCGATGCGGGCTTTGAAAAGTTCGATTGCGTGGCGGGTGGTGAAACGGCGGGCATTCCCTTCGCGGCCTTTCTGGCGGAACGCTTGGGCCTGCCGATGATCTATTGCCGCAAGAAGCCCAAGGGCCATGGCCGCAATGCACAAATCGAAGGCCATATGCCGGAGGGCGCGCGCGTGCTTGTCATCGAGGATCTGACGACCGCTGGCGGCTCCATGTTCACCTTCATCGATGCTATCAGGGCTGCTGGCGGCATTGTCGATCACGGCATTGCGCTGTTCTATTACGGCATCTTCCCGGAGGCGGAAGCACGTTTTGCCAACGGAAACGTGAAGCTGCATTACCTCAGCACATGGCGCAATGTTCTGGCCGTTGCCCGCACTGAGAAACTGTTCGACGACAAGACCTTGTCTGAAGTTGAAGCCTTCCTCGACAACCCGCTGCCATGGTCTGCCGCCCAGGGCGGGGTCAGCGAATTGCCGCAATCCTGATCTTGTTTGGCACCGAAGTTTCGATTGGCAAACATCTGGCCAAGTCGGGCGAAGTTGTTTAAATCGATTTAGTTTTTGATATGGAGGAGGACCGGATGATCCTGTGTTGTGGTGAAGCCCTGATCGACATGCTGCCGCGTGAAACCACGAAAGGCGAGCCGGGTTTTGCGCCCTATGCAGGCGGGGCGGTCTTCAACACGGCCATCGCCCTGGGACGTCTCGGCGTTCCCTCCGCCTTCTTCTCCGGCATTGCCGATGACATGATGGGCGAAATTCTGAAAGACACGCTGAAAGCCAGCAATGTCGATTACAGCCTCTGCGCCTTCTCGCACCGCCCCTCGACAATCGCCTTCGTGAAACTGGTAGACGGCCACGCCACCTATGCCTTTTACGATGAAGGCACGGCGCTGCGCATGTTGTCCGAAGCCGATCTTCCCAACATTGGTGCCGATTGCGAAGCCATGCATTTCGGCGCGATCAGCCTCATTCCCGAACCCTGCGGCGGCACCTATGAAGCGCTGCTGATGCGCGAACACGAAAAACGCGTCATCTCGCTCGACCCCAACATCCGGCCGGGCTTCATCAAGGACAAGCAGAAGCATCTGGAACGCATAAACCGCATGGCCGCCAAATCGGATATCGTCAAATTCTCGGATGAAGATCTGGCCTGGTTCGGACTGGAAGGCGACGAAGACACCCTCGCCCGCCACTGGCTACACCACGGCGCGAAACTCGTCGTCGTCACCCGCGGCGCACAGGGCGCCGTCGGCTACACTGCGAGCCTGCGCGTGGAAGTCCCCAGCGAACGGGTAGAAGTGGTCGACACGGTGGGCGCAGGCGACACCTTCGACGCCGGCATCCTCGCCTCGCTGAAGCTTCAAGGCCTGCTGACCAAGCCGCAGGTCGCGGCACTGACGGAAGAGCAGATCGCCAAGGCACTGGCGCTGGGTGCGAAGGCCGCGGCGGTGACGGTGTCTCGGGCCGGGGCAAACCCACCTTGGGCGGAGGAGATTAGCCTTTAATATAGAGAAAGTTCTCCGATACTAGGCATACTGGTACAAGCGGTGAGTGAATTGATCGGGCGAAATCTGGGCACGACCTTCTTAATCTTGCTCGCATCATTTTCTATGATGAGCGCTTGGGCCTTAATCAGCGACCCCATCCTGCTAAAGAGGATGACTTCCGAGACTTGTGACGCGCGTTTTGCAGAACTCAGGAAAGCTTCTGATGGGGACGGCACCAGCCAGCCCAGCACACGATTCTTGCGATCAAATTTCTCTTCGGTTGTTTATCCCGTCAGTCTGGCTATGGAAAAAGTTGTTCATGAAAGATTTGAATATCATGGCATTCGCTTGCCCGAAGCACTGTCTTTCAGGGTCTACGATACCGGTCACATTACCATTCACACATACGACGGTTCCAACCAACGGGTAGGAAGCTACGACTTCGACTATTGTGGGCAAATGTTTTGAACCCAAGAGGGCTCATTTTTTCAAGCCAATGAATGCTCATGCATTTCGTTCGCGTAAAAACGACGTGACAAAAACTTTGCTCTGCCTTTCTTCGGCCAAAACGCTCGCTCTATAAGCTCACATGGAAACCCTTGAGACCTATATGCCTGAAGGTATTGGTTCGATTCTGATGATGTCCGTTTTTGCGGTCATCGGAATCTGGCTGGTGATGTTTGTGGTGCGCAAGCTGATCGGGATTGCGCTTTTAGCGGCTGTCATCATTGGCGGGCTTGTCGTCTGGCAAAATCCTGCAATGCTGTTGCACGCGCAAGATACCGCCACGCGCTATTACGAAGAGTGGCACGATGGTGGCGTTTCCAACGGAGACCAGCAACGCTGGTAAAGCCTGTGACGGCTTAAGCGAAAGAACAACCAAGGCACGTCTAGAAATTGGTCGTCAGATCGACGATGTCGCCGCTGTTGAGTGCTTCAAGCTTCGCTTCAATCTTATCGAGAGGCCAGTCCCACCAAGCGAGGCGGAGCAGCTGCTCGATGACATCTTCAGAATAACGCATACGGATAAGCCTTGCGGGATTGCCTCCGACAACCGCGTAAGGCGGGACATTGCGCGTTACGACCGATGCTGCCGCGACGATGGCACCGCTGCCGATATGGACACCCGGCATGATGGCCGCGTTCTGGCCAATCCACACATCGTGATCCACAATCGTGTCTTTGACAGGCAGATCCTTGTAGCCGAATGTCTCCGGCTTGAAGATGCGAAACGGATAGGTAGAGAAGCCCCTCATCGGGTGGTTGGCCGAGCTTGTGATGAAATAGCTACCTCTGGCTATCTGCACGAATTTGCCGATGACCAACCGTTCGCGGACTTCGTGACCAAGGAAGGGTGCCAGAATGGAGGCCGTGTCCTCCAGCTTCCCAGAATGCGTGTAATAGCTGAACTCACCGACATCCATGCGGGGATGATCGATGACATTCCTCAGATAGACGGTGTCCTCATAGACCCGCCCATCGGGCAGGGTAATGGGGTGAATGGCGGTCGCATCGAGAAGCGGCATTTGGTAAAAGCTCTGATAGAGATGAGAGTTTGCCAAGGCTATGCGCTTCTATCCGCCTTATCCATCTGCCGATATGGATTGGTCTCATGAATTGTTTTGATCCGTGAGAGACCTGTCTACACTGCTGGATTTGATAAAAGAAATTTCTAATGAATCAGGTGGGTGGGCAATTCTGTTCGTTGATATTGTGGACAAGACACAGAGAATAGAACCATCTCTTCATTTTCACGTTAGACGGTTCGCACCGTCTTCTCGTTCTCATGGAATACAAAATGCCTGCTTCATCCACCACACGGGCACATAAGCCCTTCTACGCGTCGTTCGGCTTTCAAGTCTTCGCCGCCATGGTTGTCGGTCTCGTGCTGGGCTATATCGCCCGGCAGATGGGCGCGACCGAGGCAGGGCCGAATTGGCTGGTTCAGACGCTATCCACCATCGGCTCGATCTTCGTTCAGCTGTTGCGCGCGCTGGTACCGCTGCTGATTTTTACCGCCATTGTCGCCAGCATTGCCAATCTGCGGGAGCTGAACAATGCGGCGCGGTTGGTGTGGCAGACGCTGTTGTGGTTTGCGATTACGGCTCTGATTGCCGTTCTCATCGGCATCGCGCTGGGTTTGCTGATCCAGCCTGGTATCAATTCCGGCGTTGCGGCGACGGCTGCGGCTGCACCCTCCAGCACCGGCTCCTGGCTCGACTTTCTCAAAGGGCTGATCCCCGCAAACCTGCTCGGTCTTCAGGCGTCGACCAAGGTCACCCCGGGTGGTGCGACGACCGCGCTCAACTTCAACGTCTTGCAGATATTGGTGATTTCGATTGCCGTTGGCATTGCTGCCTTGCAGGTGGGTGAGAAGGCAGAGCCGTTTCTGGCTTTCAACCGCTCGCTACTGGCCATCACGCGCAAGATTTTGTGGTGGGTCATCCGGCTGACGCCAATCGGTACGATTGGTCTTCTGGGCAATGCGGTTGCTGTCTATGGTTGGGAAGCACTCGCCTCGCTCGGCTGGTATTCGGCGGCGATCTATATCGGCCTCGCCATCGTTCTTTTCGTCGTTTACCCCATCATCCTCGCGGCTAACGGCTTGAACCCTATGCGCTTCTTTTCCGGCGCGTGGCCCGCCATTCAGTTGGCTTTCGTCTCCCGTTCCTCCATCGGTACACTGCCGGTGACCGAGCAGGTCACGGAGCGCAATCTCGGCGTGCCGCGTGAATATGCCGCCTTTGCCGTGCCGCTGGGTGCCACCACCAAGATGGACGGATGTGCCGCCATCTATCCGGCGATTTCCGCCATCTTCGTTGCGCAGTTTTACGGCCTGCCGCTCGGCATTCAGGAATATGTATTGATCGCCTTCGTCTCGGTTCTGGGCTCGGCGGCAACCGCGGGTCTGACGGGTGCGACAGTCATGCTCACCCTGACACTGTCCACGCTCGGTCTGCCACTGCAAGGCGTCGGCCTGTTGCTGGCGGTCGATCCGATCCTCGATATGGGCCGCACGGCGGTCAACGTCGCCGGTCAGGCGCTGATCCCCACCATTGTCGCAAAACGTCAGGGCATTCTCGATCAGGCCGCCTATGACCGCCAGGAGGGCATCGATGCTCTCGACCCCGCAATGGCTCCTGCCGAATAAGCTGGCGAGACCTTCCGCACCAAAAGAAAACCCCTCGCCGTGGCGAGGGGTTTTCAGTTTCGACCTCTTCAAACTCAGGCTTGGAGGTCTAGGCCTCAGAACTCCTGCCATTCGTCACGGGTCTGGGCGACGGCGGCGTTACCGTTGAAGGCACGGGCGACGTTGCCCATCATCTTGCGCGCAGGCGAGGCGACGGGAGCCGAACGCGATGATGCGGCGGCAGGTCTTGCCGGAGTAGAGACGTAGGCACCCTTGTCGTTGCCCAAACGGAACCGGCCCACGAGCGAGACCAAATTCTCGGCTTCGGCGCTCAGCTTATGGGTTGCCGCGGAGGTTTCCTCCACCATGGCCGCATTGCGCTGCGTGACCTGATCCATCTGGTTGATGGCGGTGTTGACTTCCTGCAGACCGGTCGACTGTTCCTTTGCAGCGGTTGCGATGGAGTGGATGTGATCATTGATGCCGAGAACGCGGGTCTCGATCTCATCCAGAGCCTCACCCGTGCGCTGCACCAGCTTCACGCCGTTGCCGACTTCATCGCCGGATTTGGTGATTAGTGCCTTGATGTCCTTGGCCGCATTGGCAGAGCGCTGAGCGAGCTCGCGCACTTCCTGTGCCACCACGGCAAAGCCCTTGCCGGCTTCACCGGCACGCGCCGCTTCCACACCGGCATTCAGCGCCAGCAGGTTCGTCTGGAAGGCAATTTCATCGATGACGTTGATGATCTGGCTGATTTCGCGCGAGGCCTGCTCGATCCGACCCATGGCCGATACGGCGTCACGCACCACCTTGGCAGACTGCGCGGTCTTCTCCTTGGTTTCTGACACCATCGTGCTGGCTTCCTGCGCACGTTCCGTGGAATTGCGCACCACAGCCGTAATCTCGTCCAAAGCGGCAGAGGTTTCTTCCAGCGCCGCAGCCTGCTGCTCGGTACGCTTGGACAAGTCGTCTGCGGCAGAGCGCAGCTCATTAGCATTGCCGTTGATGCTTTCCGTGCTGCCACGAACTTCGCTCATGGTGCCTTTGAGCTTGGCAAATGTCTCGTTCACATCAGATTGAAGCTGGGCGAAAACGCCGTGGAAATTGCCGTTCATCGTCTGCGTCAGGTCGCCATGGGCGAGGCTTTCGATAACGCGACCCGTCTCCGTCACGCCGCTATCGACGCTGACCAGTAGAGCGTTGATGTTCTGGGCAAAGCGGTTGAGGTTCTCATCACCGTAATCCTTGGTGATACGATGGCTGAAATCACCGGCAGCAGCGGCGCTGACGACTTCGGCCATGCCGGCCTGCAGGTCGTCGCTCTTGGCGCGCATAGAAGCTTCCTGGGCATTCATGCGTCGGACTTCCAGACCGTTGCGCTTGAAAACCTCGACGGCTGCGGCCATTTCGCCGATTTCGTCCTTGCGTTCAAGGCATGGAACGTCCGTTCCAAGGTTACCCTCGGCCACGGAATTCATGGCTTCGGATACTTTCAGAATAGGACCGCTGAGCTGCTTGGATCCGACATAAAGACCGAACGCGGCACCGACAACGACGCCACCGACAGTCACGAGAGCCACGACCAGGAAGATCATTTGACCGAAGCTTTCGATGTCGGTCTTGATCGCCTCGAGTTCCGCAAGGTCGGTTTTGACCACGGCATCGATTTCGCCCTGATAGGCCTTGCGGTTTTCGCGGTTCGCGTCGTTGTTGCCCTGTGCATTGGCGTCCTGCGGGCTTACGTCGCGTCCAAGGCGCGCGGTCTCGGTGCGGAACGTGCGAAACTCTTCGAAACGCTTTTCGAGATTGGCGAATTGTGCTGTCTGGCTGGCGGGAACCTGCGGTTTCCACTGCTTGAGCAGGGTGTCCATATCGGCCAGGTTCTTCATCAGGCCGTCGCCGAATTTAGACGCAGCAGCGGTGTCTTTGGCGGCGTAGATACCGCGCGCTTCCATCACCACAGCGGTGACGAGGCGGTTCAGTGTTTCACCGCGGCGTGCGCGGTCGGCCACTGCATCCAGTGTCAGCGTCTGTTTGTGGTATTCATTGACGGCGAAAATCGACAAGCCGCCGATGGTACATGCCACAAGGCTTAAGAGCCCCACCAGAAGATTTATCCTGCCCCGTATTCTCAACTGCGTATTCCCCTCAAAACGCTCCTCCCACACGTATGTGAGATCGAAATCGAAATAATCGTTCGTGGGGATAACTTTATCTATGCACTCTTAATAAAGAATTTCGGATTTTAGCGACTTGTTACTTTGCTTCTTAAATGAAGAGCTTAAGGGTTGCTTGGAAGTTGGCGACCTGCGCGGGCGTATGTATCCACTCTTGAGTGTGTGCGAGGGGATTGAGCGGCAGCGATTGACTTTGCAGGCCGGAAGCCCTTATAAGCCCGCACGTTCGCGCTCTTGTGCTTGCGCATGCGCCTGAACGCCAAAACGAAACGCTCTTGTCCCAAAAGGGGCAAAGTCAAGAAGGGCCGCACCCCGCGGTATTAAATAAATGTCTAAGCGTACTTTCCAGCCATCCAAGCTTGTTCGCAAGCGTCGTCATGGTTTCCGCTCCCGCATGGCGACTGCCGGCGGTCGCAAGGTTCTGGCCGCTCGCCGCACACGCGGCCGCGCCCGTCTCTCGGCCTAATTGGCCATAGCCCGATGAAAGTCGTGGCACATGACGCATGAGAAGAAAATACCCGGTCGGTTGAAAAACCGACCGGAGTTTCTTGCTGTCCAGGCAGGAGAAAAAAGGCGAGGCAGTACCTTCCTGATGGAAGTCCTGGATCGTCAAAAACCTGAAACCGAACCCAGGGTCGGCTTTACGGTTACCAAACGCCAAGGAAATGCGGTTGAACGCAACCGAATGCGCCGCCGTCTGAAGGAGGCCGTCAGGCTTTCGGCAGGGTTGGCAATGAAACCCGGACATGACTATGTGATTGTCGCCCGTAGGGACGTACTGAATACCGAATTTGCCGTACTGGAACACTTGCTCATAGAGCGGATCAAGGGACGAGCGAAATCCGGACGCTCCCGGGAGACCCGCTCCAGGAAAGAATGATGGAAAAAAACCGCAACTACTTTATCGCGATAGGCCTTTCGGTTGTCATCGTGCTTGCCTGGCAGTTCCTCTACATGAATCCGCGCATCGAGCAGCAGCGCCGCGCCGAAGAGGCTCGACAGGCGCAGCAGGCCACGCAGCAGACAACAACAACGACGACAAACGCAGCACCTGGCACCGCCGCGCCGACGGGCACCCTGCCCGGCGCAACCGGCCAGCAGGCAGCCACGGTTTCACGCGAGGAATCGCTGACGAAGTCGCAGCGCGTTCAGATCGACACCAACGCTATTCAAGGCTCCATCAGCCTGACGGGCGCTCGTCTGGATGACATTCGCCTCAAGGATTACCATGAGACGGTAGACGACTCGAGCCCGCTCATCACGCTGTTTTCCCCCTCCGATACCCATGACGGCTACTTCACCGAACTGGGCTATATCGCTGGCGAAGCGACAACAGGTTCGGCCCCCGGCCCTTCCACAGTCTGGACAGCGCCTGAAGGTGCAAAGCTGACCGAAACCACACCGGTTGCGCTAACCTATACCAATGATGTCGGCGTCGTGTTCACACGCACGATCTCCATTGACGATCATTACATGATTACCGTCACGGATAAGATCGACAACCCGGGCCAGACGCCTGTGTCGTTCTCGACCTATGGCCGCATCACCCGCAACAACAAGCCGACGACACCTGCCGTCTTCGTTATTCACGAAGGCTTTCTCGGCGTCGCCGGTACGGATGCGGGCCTGACGGAAGATACCTACAAGAACATCGAGGAAAAGGCGGTTACGCTGCCAAAGGCCATGGGTGGCTGGCTCGGTATCACCGACAAGTATTGGGCAGCAGCGATCGTTCCTCCGCAGAATGTTGCGGTCGAAACACGCTATTCGCACTTCACGGATGGTCAGCCGCGTTACCAGGCCGATTACCGTAGCGACGCCATGACAGTGGCACCTGGCCAGTCCATCGAACTCAAGAACATGGTCTTTGCCGGTGCCAAGGAAGTTCCGCTGGTTGACCGTTACGAGACGCAATACAACATTCCAAAGTTCGATCGCCTGATCGACTGGGGTTGGTTCTACTTCATCACCAAGCCGATGTTCAAACTGATGGATTTCTTCTTCCGTTATTTTGGCAACTTCGGTGTGGCGATCCTGCTGACGACAATCGTCGTCAAGCTGCTGTTCTTCCCGCTGGCCTCCAAGCAGTACGCTTCCATGGCCAACATGAAGCGCATGCAGCCGAAGATGGCCGAACTGAAAGCCAAGCATGGCGATGACCGCATGGCCATGCAGCAGGCAACAATGGCGCTCTACAAGGAAGAGAAGATCAATCCTGTCGCCGGTTGCTGGCCAATGCTGTTGCAGATTCCGGTCTTCTTCGCGCTCTACAAGGTCATTTACGTCACCATCGAAATGCGGCATGCACCGTTCTTCGGCTGGATTCACGACTTGTCTGCGCCGGATCCAACCTCGCTGTTCAACCTGTTCGGCCTTCTGCCTTACGATGTTCCGCACTTCCTGATGATCGGCGTCTGGCCTATCATCATGGGCATCACCATGTTCATGCAGATGCGTATGAACCCGACGCCTCCCGATCCGACACAGGCGATGATCTTTACCTGGATGCCGCTGATCTTCACCTTCATGCTGGCATCGTTCCCCGCAGGTCTCGTTATCTACTGGGCGTGGAACAACACCCTGTCGATCAGCCAGCAGGCAGTGATCATGAAGCGCCACGGTGCCAAGATCGAGCTGTTTGACAATATCAGGGCATTGTTCAAACGAAAGCCGGTGGAAACCAAATGACCAGCGATATCAATGGCGGCCAACCGGTAACGGAAAAGCCGCTCTTCGGACGGCCCTGGATTTTCATTCGCGGCGTTCCCGCGATGAAATTCCTGCCACCTGAAGGTCCGCCGGAGATTGCCTTTGCAGGCCGCTCCAACGTCGGCAAGTCTTCGCTCATCAACGCGCTCGTCGGCCATAAGGGGCTGGCGCGCACGTCCAATACGCCGGGCCGTACGCAGGAACTCAACTACTTCGTTCCTGAAGGCTATTCCGGTGAAGCTGGCGATATGCCGCCGATGGCGCTTGTCGATATGCCGGGTTACGGCTACGCCAAAGCGCCCAAGGACCATGTCGATGCCTGGACGAAGCTGGTGTTCGATTATCTGCGTGGCCGTGCAACTCTCAAGCGCGTCTACCTGCTGATCGACTCCCGCCACGGCATCAAGGCCAATGATGAGGACGTTCTGAAAATCCTCGACAAGGCGGCCATATCCTATCAGGTCGTGTTGACCAAAACCGACAAGATCAAGGATGTCGGCGTTCCACGCCTCGTCAACGAGACGTTGGAGAAAATCCGCAAGCGTCCGGCGGCCTACCCCGAGGTTCTGGCGACGTCGTCAGAAAAGTCTGCTGGGCTCGATCTGCTCCGCGCCGAGATCTGCAAGACGGTCGGCATCATCTGATATTGAGAGGGCGGCGGCGTCTGTCGCCTCCCTTCGCTCATTCCTCTGCATGTCACAGGATTGAGAGACTGACATTTGTCAGACGGCTGAAAACAGCAGGGCCGCGGCCCATAGCAGCGCAGCCGACGTGGCCAGACGCCAAAACCGCACCGAATTCCAGAGCGCCGATATAATGCTGAATCGCCCGTAGATGCTGCGGTGCAGGCTGTCATCGGAACGCCGCAGGGAATGATCCATGGATGCGTCCATATAAGACCTGAAACTGCGTTGCTCATCTGTGCTGACATGACCGAGGTTGTCCTGCCACCGCCGCACAATGGCTGCAAATTGGCGATCCGTCTTCACGCGCTTGGCAAGCTGCGCAGTTGCGTCGGCGCTCAGTGCTCCCAGCACATATTCGCCTGCAAGCACTTCATCTTTCAAACCGCTTCGCTTTTCCCGATCCGGCAAGGTCATTCGGCGTCGAACTCCTGGCTTTGTAGCGCCACCGCAAACGGCGATCAGTCAGCTACCCCTTGCCGACGCGCACTTCCCCGACCACAAAGCTGGTCCGATTGGGCACATATGTCAATCAGATTGGCTATCCCCATGCGTTCACGTTTGATTTTTCTGCGGCTGAGTGGCTGTCCGTTGTTTCATCCGTCAAAAACTTGGGTTAAAAGCGCGGCAATCAATGACGAGGTTATTTCCCATGACGACTTCCGAAAGCGAAATGCAGGCCCGGCTTCTCGCACAAGCTCTGCCTTTCATGCAGAAATACGAGCATAAGACCATCGTCGTGAAATATGGCGGTCATGCCATGGGAGACACCAGTCTCGGCAAGGCTTTTGCAGAAGACATCGCCCTTCTCAAGCAGTCCGGCATCAATCCCATCGTCGTGCATGGCGGCGGCCCGCAGATCGGCGCGATGCTGAGCAGGATGGGCATCGAATCGAAATTCGAAGGTGGTCTGCGCGTCACCGATGCCAAGACCGTCGAGATTGTCGAGATGGTTCTGGCCGGCTCGATCAACAAGGAAATCGTCGCACTCATCAACCAGACCGGCGAATGGGCCATCGGCCTTTGCGGCAAGGATGGCAACATGGTCTTTGCCGAAAAGGCCAAGAAGACCGTTGTTGATCCCGACAGCAATATCGAGCGCGTGCTCGATCTCGGCTTCGTCGGTGAAGTGGTTGAAGTCGACCGCACGTTGCTGGACCTTCTGGCCAAGTCCGAGATGATCCCGGTCATCGCACCTGTGGCTCCTGGCCGTGATGGCGCGACATACAACATCAATGCCGACACCTTTGCCGGTGCCATCGCCGGTGCGCTGCACGCCAGCCGCTTGCTGTTCCTGACCGATGTCGAGGGTGTCCTCGACAAGAACAAGGAACTCATCAAGGAACTGACGGTGTCTCAGGCGCGGGCGCTGATCAAGGACGGCACGATTTCCGGCGGCATGATCCCCAAGGTCGAAACCTGCATCGAAGCCATCAAGGCAGGCGTTCAGGGCGTCGTCATCCTCAACGGCAAGACGCCACATGCGGTGCTCCTGGAAATCTTTACCGAAGGTGCAGGCACCCTCATCGTTCCCTGATTACCAGAACAGCAATCCCAGGATGCCGCTGACGATCAGCAGGCATCCTGCCAGCTCCATGGCGTTGACCCGTTCGCGGAACAGGAACCACGACGCCATGAAGGTGAAGACCAGTTCGATCTGCCCAAGTGCGCGGACGTAAGCCACCTGTTGCAGCGTCATCGCCGTGAACCAGCCCGCCGACCCAAGCACCCCTGCGATGCCGACAAGCGCCGATGATCGCCAGGTGACGAGGACCTGCACAATCTCTCTTTTGTCTTTCCAGACCATCCACACCAGCATGAACGCCGTCTGAAAGGTCGTCACGCAGGCCAGCGTGACGGCTGCGGACATGATCGGTCCCACGCCTTCGAGCGACAGCGACGCGCTTCGGTAAGCAACCGCCGATATGCCGAAGACGCCGCCCGAGGCGATGCCGATCAGCGCGGTGCGGCCGGTCAGCGCCGTGACGGTGTTTCTCCATGACAGCGGCAGCCGCGCCATGGATATCGTCATCACGCCGATGACGCCGACGATGATGGCCATGATCGCACCCTGCGTCAGTTTTTCACCCAGTATGACGAAACCGAACACGGCCGCCTGTACCGGTTCCGTCTTCGAATAGGCGGTGCCGACAGCGAAGTTGCGCAGCGAAAACAGATGCACCAGCATCATGGTGGCGAAGATTTGCGCCAACCCACCCACCACCGCCCAGATGAAAAAGCGCGTGCTGAAGGTTGGGAAAATCTGCTCGGCACCGAAATGCAGAAACAACACATAGAGAATAGCGATGGGGAAGCCGTAACCGAAGCGGACGAAGCTGGCACCACGCGTGCCGAGCGAGCCCTGCAAATGCTTTTGTAAGGCCGAGCGCAGGTTCTGCATGAAAGCAGCGGCGATGGTGATGGGTATCCAGAGTTCCATACCTTATCGGTTATCATGCAGTGGTGATGGCCCCCAAGGCCGGAAAGCTGCGTTGGCGTCGCCTTTTCGATTTTCTTTATGCGGATGACAGGGCATAAGAGGCCATGAGCACGAAACCGAAAAATCAGCCTGACGCCGCGCAATTTTCCCATGTGACCGAATGGGTGTTCGATCTGGACAACACGCTTTACCCCCATGAGGTGAACCTGTTTTCGCAGATCGACAAAAACATGACGGCCTATGTCGCCGAATTGCTGCAGTTGCAGCCCGACGAGGCGCGCAAGCTTCAAAAGCAGTATTACCATGAGCACGGCACCACGCTTCAGGGCCTGATGATCCATTATGGAATCGATCCCAATGCCTTTCTGGAGCGCGCTCACGCTATCGACTACTCCGCGTTGCTGCCCAACCCGGAGCTTGGCGAAGCCATCAAGGCTTTACCAGGGCGCAAGTTTATTCTGACCAATGGCAGCGTTCCGCATGCGCAGGCCGCCGCGGGTGCGCTGGGCATTCTCGACCATTTCGAGGATATCTTCGATATCGTCGCCGCAGATTATCTGCCGAAACCCGCCAGCGCGACCTATGAGAAATTCGCCGCCCTTGCCAAGCTCGATACGACCAAGGCGGCGATGTTCGAGGATTTGCCGCGAAACCTCACCGCGCCGAAGGCTCTGGGCATGAAGACCGTGCTTCTGGTGCCGCGCAATCTCGAAGGTATCGTCATGGAACGCTGGGAAATTCCTGATGTCAGCGACGAACATATCGATTTCATCACCGATGATCTGACAGGCTTTTTGAAAGCCCTGCGCGGCTGACGCATGTTACCGATTTGTCATGCACATTACTGATCTTTAAGTGGTGCCCGCGCCATAGGTCACCTACCTTCCAACTCAGGGACACCACTTGAAAGGTAATGACGATGTCGAAACGAAAAATCGCCCTCACTGCTCTCGGCGCTGCCCTGATGCTCAGCACCACAGCAACCATGTCCATGGCTGCACCGCGTGGAGGTCCTGGCAAAGACGGCCCGCCAATGCGCCCTGAACTGGCCTATGTCTATCTGCTGAAGACGGCTGATACCAACAAGGACGGCAAGGTTTCCAAGGAAGAATTTGCAGCCCGCCAGGACGCGCTTTTCACCGAGATCGACGCGAACAAGGACGGCTCTATCACGCCAAAGGAAATGCGTGATTTCCGCAAGGCCAAGATGGAAGCGTTCCGCGCTGCCAACCCACGCCCTGAACGTGCCAATGCGGACGGCCCCGACGGCAAAAAAGGCGGCCCAGACCATGCTGACCGTAAGGGTCAGGAAGGACGCAAGCACGAAGGACGTCACGGTGGTATGGGTGGCAAAGGCGGCCACGGTGGCCGGATGAACGCGATGTTCGCCATGGTCGACGCAGATGGCAACGGCCAGATCAGCAAGGCAGAATTTACAGCCGCCGGCGAGAAAATGTTCACGCGCCTCGACAAGAACAATGACGGCGTGATCAGCATCGACGACATGCCGGATCGTCCGTTCCTGTAATCACTTTCTAAAATAACAGACCAGCAAAGCCCGCCTCACAGCGGGCTTTGTGCATTCTTGCGTTTCCGCTTTCCAAGATCGTTCCTCATGCTATATCGGTGGATATCGAGTTTAGAAGGACATGATCGTGAGCATCGCCACCCTCCTCGCCTATGCCACCGCTCTCTTGATTGCGGCCGCCATTCCCGGTCCCGGAATGACGGCCATCGTGGCACGGGCGCTGGGCTCCGGCTTTCGTGAAATCTTCTTCATGGGGCTCGGTCTCGTGCTAGGCGACATGGTTTATCTGACCGCCGTCATTCTGGGCCTCGCCTTTGTGGCGCAGACCTTTCAGGAAGCCTTCATGATCCTGAAATTCGCCGGTGCGGCCTATCTGCTCTACATCGCGTGGAAACTGTGGACAGCAGGGCTATTGCCGCAGGATTTGCAAGCCAAGAAAAGCACCAGCATCACCATGTCCTTCCTGTCCGGCCTGTTCATCACGCTGGGCAACCCAAAGACCATGCTGTTCTACGTCGCGCTGGTGCCGACGCTGATCGACATCCGCATGATCGGCAGCAGCGAATATGCGACGCTTCTGGCCGTCACCTTCGTCGTCCTGATGGCGGTTCTGCTGCCTTACATCCTGCTGGCCTCCAGAGCGCGGACGCTGCTGAAGCACCCAAGTGCGCTGACCATTCTCAACCGCACTGCCGCCAGCATTCTTGCGGGTACCGCAGCGGTGATCGCAGCGCGCTCCGTTTGAGGTTGGTTTTCCAATAAAGCTCATCCACCTAGAATGATATACCAACAGTTACGATATATACGCACATTCGTTCTCTGGCTTCATCGCGGCATTCCTCCTATTCTGCGCAAAATTGCAGTCTTTGCACCATGGGAGCGCACTATGTCTGAAGCCAGAAAACCCGGACGCGGGCGGATTTACGCCTCGATCACTGAGACGATCGGCGATACGCCTCTGGTGCGTCTCGACAAGCTGGCGAAAGACAAGGGTGTCAAGGCAACGATCCTGGCAAAGCTGGAGTTCTTCAACCCCATCGCTTCCGTCAAGGATCGTATCGGTGTTGCCATGATCGAAGCGCTGGAAGCGCAGGGCAAGATTACGCCCGGCAAGACAACGCTGATCGAGCCGACATCCGGCAATACCGGCATCGCGCTGGCCTTCGCCGCCGCCGCCAAGGGTTACAAGCTGATCCTGACCATGCCCGAAACCATGTCGATCGAGCGCCGCAAGATGCTGGCGCTGCTGGGCGCGGAACTGGTGCTGACCGAAGGCCCCAAAGGCATGAAAGGCGCAATCACCAAGGCGCATGAACTGGCCGCAACCCTGCCCGATGCCATCATCCCGCAGCAGTTCGAAAACCCCGCCAATCCCGAAATCCACCGCACCACGACGGCTGAAGAAATCTGGAACGACACCAACGGCGACGTGGATATTTTCGTCTCCGGTATCGGCACGGGCGGCACGATTACCGGTGTGGGCCAGGTGCTGAAATCCCGCAAGCCCGACGTCAGGGTCGTGGCCGTGGAACCAGCCGACAGCCCGGTGCTCTCGGGCGGTACGCCCGGCCCGCACAAAATTCAAGGGATTGGTGCAGGCTTTGCGCCCGCCGTTCTGGATACCAAAATCTACGACGAAATCATCGCCATCACCAATGACGAAGCCTTCGAAACCGCCCGCTTGGTCGCACGGCTCGAAGGCGTACCCGTCGGCATCTCCTCAGGTGCCGCCCTTGCCGCAGCCATCAAAATTGGGTCGCGGGATGAAAGTGCGGGCAAGACCATCGTCGTGATCATTCCCTCCTTTGCGGAGCGGTATCTGTCGACGGCGTTGTTTGAGGGGTTGGGGTTGTAGGGTCTGGTACGTTGGTAGCAGGTTTATCCGGCGGTAGAACGATACATATTTGACGCCGGAGCAAGTTCGCCCCCCCTCTGCCTGCCGGCATCTCCCCCACGGGTGGGGAGATCGGCTTGCCGTAACCTCTAGCCCATCTCATCCGTTTCGGGAGAGGCTAGCGCTGAGGATGCGGTCGAACACGTGAGACAGCGCCCAGCCAATCTCCCCACCTGTGGGGGAGATGCCCGGCAGGGCAGAGGGGGGCTAGCGGCATATACCGTCTTCTCAACGGGTGCGGGCAACCAAGCCCTCCGTCCTCATACATCATCCTGAGCTTGTCGAAGGAGAGGTGCTTTGGCCTAGGGACAAAGCCTCGAAGCATCCAGCCGAGCGTTCTGCCCCAAGCACGCAACCCTCGCCCTTCGAGGCTGCGGCTTCGCCTCCGCACCTCAGGATGAGGGTTGCTGCCGTTGCATCCGGTAACGATTGCTGCAGTGTGCCCTATTCTACACTCCTTGTGATGTCGTCGGCCAACCACACCCTCCGCCCTCATGCTGAGGTGCTTTGGCCGAAGGGCAAAGCCTCGAAGCATCCGCGGCGGGTTCTGCCTCAAGCCCGCAACCCCGTCCTTCGAGGCCCCTGCGGGGCACCTCAGGATGAGGGTTACTCCGTTATGCCCTATTTTCCACTCCGTGTGATGTCGTCGGCTAACCACATCCTCCGTCTTCATGCATCATCCTGAGCTTGTCGAAGGAGAGGTGGCGCAAAGCGCCCTCGAAGCATCCGGCCGCGCACTCTGCCCCAAATCCGCAACCCTCGTCCTTCGAGGGTCGCTACGCTCCCACCTCAGGATGAGGGTTGCTGCCGTTGTGCCAAGCAACTATCGTTGCTTGAGGTCAAACAATTGCCTTCAGCCACACCTGCCATCACTAATCCCAATCCTATCAAAAATCCCGGCCACCGCTTACGCAAGCTTCGCCGTTCACGCGGCAGCATCTGCCCGTGGCTTGATCTGTTCTCAGTGTCCCATAACCATTCTCGGCCATGGTATATCGGACGGGGCGCTGCAAGCTGCCTCGTTGGGTAGTTTAGATATGGCACCTCACAGCGCCCCGTTCGGCGGTTTGTGTCCGCCAGCGATCTTCTTGCCATGGCTGGCGTGTCCCGGATGGCAAAGGGGAAACCTTGCCGGATAAC